>NZ_JAUSKL010000019.1 GCF_030646925.1 Candidatus Binatus sp.
TCCGCATAGAGGGAATTTCTCCCCCCATGCGGAAGCGCGATCGCGTCCGGCTATGAGCGAGAGACAGCATTGCCCCTCTCCCGAAAAGACGAGACGAGTATGGCCGCTCGACTTGCTCTAGTCAAGTTCGGCATACTCGCCTAAAGCAACGGGCGAGGGATGAAGAATTTCAGCGCGTTGGTGGTAGCAGGCGAAGTTCCTGGAAGCGGCGGAACCATTTGTACATCATGTCTTTGGAATCCATGCAGTCGTGGAAGCCAGCTTGGCGCGCCTTGATCGTACTGACGAGCATCGGGCGACTCACCAGCCCGCTTCCGACCTTGGTGCCGTACGCAAAATACGCGTCGGCAAAGTAAAACGATTCGCCGACATAGGCGTGCAGATCGGCGGGCGCGTCGAGATTGTATTTTTTCACGATCGCCGCCCACTCGTCCTGATGCCTGGGCATCTCTTCCGCGAGCAGCATCGGTTCGGGCGCCCCGACTTCCATGCCGAGCGCGTCGGCGACCGCAGGCCACAGATCTTCCCACGATGCGACGTCGCCATTGGTGCTGTTGAAAGTCTCATTGCGGCACGCGGGCGTCGTCGCGGCCCACTCCATCATGTTGGCGAGCAAGTCAACATCCACCATCTCGAACACCGACGGCGCTCCGCCGGGGAATGAAAGCGGCAGGCCGGCCTCGCGGCGAATCGCGGCATAGACACCGATCGGCGGGATGAGATTCAGGTTGCCGCCGATTGCTTCGCCGATCACGGCCTGGGGACGCAGGATCGTCCAATGCCAGCGTTTGCCCGCTTGTTTGGAGCGCAGGTAGTCCTCCTGCAGCCAGTAGAAATTCGCGTGTTGATGGCGCGGCGCGCGTTCGCGCGCAGGAATCGGAATCGGGCCGAGGTGCGCGCCGTATGCTTTCGTGCCCTGCAGCAGTGTCACGTGCTCGAGATTCTTCGCGACCGCTTCGAGCGGGTCGAAAAAATTTTGCAGCATCGTGAGATTGGCCTGCATCTGCTTCGGGTCGCGCCATCCGCCGAGAAGCCCGGGCTGTTCGCTTACGGCGGCATAGACGACGTGCGTGACGTCGGACATCTGGCTGAATACGTCGGCGCATCGATCTCGATCGAAGAGATCGACTGAGACCAGATTGGCGCGATCGATTTTGCGCGGCAGCCGGCGCGATACGGCGGTCACTTCCCAGTCGTCGAGCGCCGCGAAGTGGCGCACAGCGGCGAAGCCGACGAGGCCGGATGCGCCGGCAATCAGGATTTTTCGCTTAGGCATTGTCGTGCTCCAAGAGTAAGTGGGCTGTTTCCTGCACCCTCACCCTCCTCATCGCTTACGCGCTTCGGCGACCTCTCCCGCAACAAAGCGGGCGAGGTATAGGGCGGCAGCCGCCGCAGAATGACAAACAGTTTTCAGATTCCTCGGAACGAAAATTCACGACCTCTCACGCAAAGGTGAAGCGGATGCCTGCGATCATCACTTGGTCGTCGCTGATGCGGCGATGGATTTTCTCCGCGGCGGCGAGCAATCGCTTGCGATCGACGACGGCTAGTTCGATTCCGCCGAGTCCCTCGCCGCGGCCATCGGTCGCATCGACGAAGCGCAATTTTGCGTTTTCGAGTTGCAGAGTCGGATTGCCGCGCGCGTCCTGGGTGAGCGGAATTTCGACGATCTCACTCCATCGCGCGGCGAGGGCGTTGCGGTCGGGCGACTGAATTTCGGCCGCGGTGATCGCTTTCACCACTTCGGTGCGAACCGCCTGCTTCCAGTTTTTTCCCGCGGGCGCCCATGGACCGTCGGGCGCTTCGCCGCCGGGCTGAAAATCGATTTCGAGAAACGAGCCGCCGGTGTCGCGCGGATGAAGTTGCATCGCACAGTACCCGGGCGAGTCCTCCTCCATCACTTTGCGTATGCCCAGTTCGGCGACGCGCCGCTTGCGAGGCGCGTGATCGTCGCATTGCGTGATCACCATGTAGCCGCCGTCGCCGCCGCGGCGTTCGAGATAACGTCCGCCCGCGGTGTTGGGCTGAATCGGCGCGACGATTTCAATGAACTGGCTGCCGACCGGCAGCAGCGCGTTTTCGAGGCCGAAGACTTTCACGCCCGGATCCCGATAACCGACCTCGAGGCCGAACACGGTGCGGAGTTCGTCTATAACCGGAGACAGTTTGTTTGCGACCAGCGCGAGTTGGCGGAGTCGAAGCCACATAGTTGGATTCTCCTTTAGCGTCCCTTGAATTTGGGTTGGCGTTTTTCGACTTTGGCGGCGAAGGCTTCACGCGTATCTTCCGTCGTGAACATCGGGAGGTGGCGCGCGGTTTCCAGCGCGATGTAGCTCTCGAAGCCGGTTCGCTCAGCCTCGATAAAATTCGACTTCATCGTGCGGAGCGCAATCGGCGCGGCGTCGCCAAGGCGCGTTGCGATCGCGTTTACTTCGTCGCGAAAACGATCATCGGAAAAGACGCGCGAGACGAGGCCGATCTGCAGCGCGCGCTCGGCGTCGAACTTATCGGGCATGAAATATATTTCACGCGCCCGCGCCGCGCCGATTATCCTGGGCAGCGTCCACGGTCCGCCCATGTCCCCGGCCACGCCGACGTCGAGGAAGGCGGTGTTGAAGCGGGCCGCCGCCGCGGCGACGCGCAGATCGCACGCGCAGGCCCATCCGAAGCCGGCGCCGGCGCATGCGCCGTTGATCGCGGCGATCGTAACCGCGGGCATGTTGTGCAGCAGTACCGGGATGCGGAAATCGAAAGTCGGCGGACGCGCCTCGGCGGTGTCGAGACCGATGTCGCCCTCGACGATTCCATTCAGATCGGCGCCGGCGCAGAAGCCGCGGCCAGCGCCAGTCAGCACCAGCACGCGGATTTGCGGATCGTCCGCGACCGCCGCGAGCGTGTCGCTCATCTCGCGCATCATCGGACCGGCAATCGCATTCAGCCGGTCGGGACGATTCATCGTGAGCGTCGCGACGGCGCCGGCCTTTTCAAAGCGGATCGTTTTGAAATCCGTGCCGGTCATATTTTTTCTCCTCGCAAGCGCAGGAAGCGCGGCGGACGGCGTTCGACGAATGACGCGACGCCCTCGGTCGAATCAGGATGCACCAGCGCCTCGCGCATCGACACGTCGGCGTCGCGGATGGCTGGTTCCATTCCGAGTGACAGATGCCGATAGACCTGCGATTTGATCACGGCGATCGAGCGCGGCGAAACGTTCGCGGCAAGATCGCGCACGTAGGCGCAGGCCTCATCGACTACGCGATCTGCCGGCACGACGCGATCGACGAAACCGATACGGAGCGCTTCGGCAGAATCGATGCGCCGCGAACTCCAGAGCAGATCGAGCGCGCGGCTCGGACCGACGAGGCGCGGCAGAATCCAACTGGTGCCGTGCTCCGCGATCAGTCCGCGCTTCGAAAAGGCCGTGGTGAAGCTCGCAGTCTCGGCGGCGAACCGCAGATCGCACATCATCGCGAGCACGAAACCGCCGCCGGCGGCGACGCCGTTGATGGCAGCGATCACCGGTTTCGGAATCCGCAGCAGGTAGCTGAACAGCGCGGGCATCTCGTCGGCCGGCGGGCTCGCGTCGCCGTCGCTGGCCGGCTCCTCGCCCGACGTGGAGCGCGCTAGATCGGTGGTGTCGAGGCCAGCGCTGAAAGCGCGGCCGGTGCCGGTCACGACGATCCCGACGGCGGATTCGTCGGCGCCGGCGCGCCGAATTGCGTCGCGAATTTGGTCGATCATGCGGAAAGTGAAGGCGTTGAGTTTTTCGGGACGATCGAGGCGCACGACGGCGACCGCATCATTGAATTCCAAACTGACATTCGATTGCTCGGCTGCCACGCGATACCCTCCGACGGCCGATCCGCAAAAGATGGACGGCCTGTGATCTTGCTACAACTGATTCACCTGCATTTACAAGTTGCATCCGTATTTGCAAGTTGCGCGGCGGCGCCGGTGCGAAGTACGCTGACGCCTTTGATGAGAGGTAATCGCAAGTGACAAAGCTACTCGAGCAATTTGATTTCAGCGGCAAGGTCGTGGTGATCACCGGCGGCAGCCGCGGACTTGGTCATTCGATGGCGCTGGGATTCGCTGAATTGGGCGCGAAGGTCGCCGTCGCAAGCCGCAAGCTCGATTCGTGCGAGCAGACGGTCAAGGAAATCCGCGCGCTCGGCAGCGACGCGTCGGCGCACGCGATGCATGTCGGAAAATGGTCGGATTGCGATCGCCTCTTTGAGGAAGTTTATGCGCGCTGGGGCCGCGCCGACGTGCTGATCAATAACGCCGGCTTGTCGCCACTTGCACCGTCGCTGCTCGAGACAAACGAGGAGTTATTCGACAAGGTGATCGGCGTGAATCTCAAAGGACCATTTCGATTGTCGGCGCTCTTCGGATCGCGGATGGTGGCGGGCGACGGCGGCGCGATCATCAATGTGTCGTCCACCGCTTCGATTCGACCCGGCGCGGATACGGCGCCCTACTCCGCATCGAAGGCCGGGCTGAACGCGTTGACGATCGCTCTCGCGCAGGAATACGGGCCGAAGGTTCGCGTCAATTGCATCATCCCTGGACCTTTTCATACCGATATAAGCAAAGGATGGTCGCGTACGGAGGAGTTCACGCGTCGGGCGCGTGCGAATTTCCCGCTGCAGCGTGCGGGTGAGCCCGACGAAATCGTGGGCGCGGCGATCTACTTCGCGAGTCCCGCGGCGAGTTTCACCACCGGCACGACGCTGGTGATCGACGGCGGTTCCTCGAGTCCGTTCGTCAAGACGCCGCACGAGTAAGCGGGCGCCTCGCTAGTCGCGATAGAACGTATCGACGATCGCGGCGTGGTACTCGGCGAGCCGATTGCCGCCGACGAAATATTGCGGCGGCGAGAGCGTCATCGAATCGGCGTACTGCCACATTTTCTCGACGCGTTCGCGCGCGTCGTCGGGCGTGCCCGCGATCGCGAAGGTCGTGACCATCTCGTCGGGAACAGCTTTGAGCATCGCGGCAGAATCGTTGCGCTGCGCGGCCTCGATCACCGCGTTCGCCTCGGCGCCGAATCCGTGCGCCGCGTAGTATTTCTGATACTGCGCTATACTCGAATAGAAGGCGACCGTGCCGCGCATATCATCGATCGCCTGCTTGCGATTAGGCGCGACCGCGGCGTAGTTCCACAAATTCACGTGGAACTGATCGCGCTTGCGGCCCGCCTCGACGAGCGTTTTTTCGAGGCGTTGCGCTTGCTCTGCAATCCAGCGCATCGACCAAACCGGATGACCGAGCAATCCGTCGGCGACGCGCGCCGAGAGCAGCACGGTATTTTCGAACAGCGCGGGCACATAGATCGGTATCGAAGTGCGCGCCGGTTTCCGATTGCTGACGCCGGTCAGATCGAGCTTGTGATACTTGCCGTCGAGCGCGCGGAGTTCGCCGGTGTGGCCGCGCTCGACGATCGCGCGGACGGTCTGCACGACTTCGCGCAGATGCTCGACCGGTTTGCCGTACACGATTCCATGCGCGCGTTCGTTCCAGGTGCGCACGCCGGTGCCGAGTCCGAGCACGACGCGGCCGCCGCTGATGCGATCGAGGTCGAGCGCGCTGAGCGCGGTCTCGGTAGGGCTCCGCGTGAACGCGAGCGCGATCCCGGTGCCCAGCTTGATCCGTTTGCTGGCCATCGCGATCGCGGCCAGCGTCACGAACGGCGGCGAGTGCAGTTGCGGTACCCACACGCCGTCGAGCTCGAGTTCCTCGAAGCGCCGCACCGTCGATTCGATCTCGGTGGCGGGCATCGCCTGGATGATCTCCCAATATTTGCGCTTCATCTATATCCTCGACAGTTCCGCGCGCGATTCGATTCGCTGTGGATCATTTGCCCGCGAATTGTCCGGGCCGCCGTTCGGCGACCGCCTTGACGCCTTCGCGATGATCTTCGGTTTTCGACAGCCAGTTCTGCTCGACGAATTCGAGATCGGTTTGCGCCTTCACCGCCTCCGCGAGACCGCGGCGCATCGTGGCGCGAGTCGAGAGCACTGCGAGCGGCGCGTTCTCGGCGATTTCTTTCGCGAGTCCCGTCGCGGCTTCGCGCAGTCGCGCTGGTTCGACCAAAATATCGGCGAGTCCCCACGCGAGAGCCTCTTCGCCGGTGATTCGGCGGCCGGTGTAGAACATCAGGTTCGCGCGCTGCTGCCCGATCAGACGCGGCAGCGTGTGGGTCAAGCCAAAGCCGGGATGAATTCCGATTTTCACGAAGTTCGCGGCGAAACGCGCCTCCGGCGACGCGACCCGAAAATCGGCGACCAGCGCGAGTCCGAGGCCGCCGCCGATCGCAGCGCCCTGAATCGCGGCGACGACTGGCTTCTTGCACGCGAACAGCCGCACCCCTTCGGAATACAGCGGATTGCCGCTGGCAGGCGAGTCCGACCCGGCCGTGCTGCCGAACGAGCGCTGCGCGAAGTTGGCGCCCGCGCAAAATGATTTGCCTTCGGCTGACAGCACGATCGCGCGGCACGCCGGGTCGGCGTCGAGCGCGTTGAACGCGTCGGCGAGATTTCTGATCAACGCGACATCGAAAAAATTGTGCGGCGGCCGATGAATCTCGACCTGCGCCACAAATTCATTCAGCGCAACCGACACGTCGCCATACTTTTGTTCCGTCATGATGATTTCTCCTCGTTGGTAGTCGTGCTCATCGTTTGAGGCCGAGCAGATTGCGCGCGATGACCCATCGATGCACCTCTGACGGGCCTTCGTAGATGCGCATCGCGCGCACTTGCGACGCCATCAGTTGCAGCGGCATCTCCTTGGTCATGCCCATCGCGCCGAAAGTCTGCATCGCGTGATCGATGATGCTGGTCGCCATCTCGGTACCGAACACTTTGATCATCGACGCCTCGGTGCGCGCCTCGCGGCCTTCATCGATCTTCCACGCCGCATCGTAAGCCATCAGGCGGCAGGCGTGAATCTGCGTCGCGGCGTCGGCCACCCACCATTGAATCGCCTGGCGCTCCGAAAGCGGCGCGCCGAAAGTGCTGCGTTGCGGCGCATACTCGCAGATCATGTCGAGCGCTCGCTGCGAAAGTCCAACGCACCACGCGGCCATCTGCACGCGACGCGTCGAAAGCCGAAGCTGCATCGGTGCGAAGCCGCGGCCCAGTTCGCCGAGCAGCTTGGACGCGGGCACGCGACAATCCTCGAGTACGATCTCATACGTGTAGATGCCGCCGATCATCGGAATCTTGCGCGCGATATTGAATCCGGGCGTGCCCTTGTCGATCAGGAATGCCGAGATGCCGCCGCGCGTGCCCGCGCTCTTGTCGGTAACCGCCATCAGGATCGTGAAGTCGGCATCGGCGGCGCGGCTAACCCAGATTTTGCGCCCGTTGATCACCCACGAATCGCCGTCGCGCACCGCGCGCGTTTTCATCGAGGCAGGATCGGCGCCGGCGCCCGCTTCCGAAATTCCGATCGCCGAGGTCATCTCGCCGCGTGCGTACGGCTCGAGATATTGCGCGCGCTGCTCTGCGTTGGCCGTCGCGAGCAGCATCCTGAGATTCGGCGAATCGGGCGGCAGCGTGTAGGGCGTGACGGTGCGGCCGATTTCCTCGTTGACGCCGTTCATCGCTACCATCGGCAGATCCGAGCCGCCGACTTCCTTCGGCGCGTCGAGACCCCAGAGGCCGAGCTCGTGAGATTTCCGATCGACGCGCTCGCGTTCCGCCGCCGACAGCACCGTTCCGCCGCCCGCGGCTTCGCGTTCGAGCACGCTTTTTTCGAGCGGGATCAGTTCGTCGTCCACGAAACGGCGCACCAGATCCTGCAACATCCGATGCTCTTCACTCAGCGCAAAATCCATTTCTCCACCTGAACGCGCGGCGTCGCCCCCGCGTTATCGCGGCAGTCCGACCAATTGACGGCCCATGATGACGCGCTGAATCTGGCCGGTGCCTTCTACGATGTTCAACGCCTTCACGTCGCGATAGAGCTTCTCGATCAAATGATCGCCGCGCGCGCCGACCACCCCGAGCAACTCCATCGCCAGCGTCGCGATATCCTGTGCGATTTCCGCCGCGTACACTTTGCCCATCGACGCCTCGACGATATTGGGCTTGCCCTGGTCCGCGAGCCAGGCCGATTTCAGCACCATCAGCCACGCCGCGCGGAGTTTGCGCTGAAACAGTTCGAGGCGATCGCGCACGCGCACCTGTTTCACAAGATCGTTCGCGCGCGCGAAGGCGATCGATTCGTCCAGCGCGGCGCGCGCAATCCCGATCGCGCTCGCGGCGACGCCGGGCCGCGATGCGTTCAGGGTGCTCATTGTCGATTTGTAACCTTTCGAACTTTTTTCGCCGCCGTCGGATTTCTCCGCCGAGCGGCCAGCTTCGCCGAGCAGATTGTTTTCCGGGATACGGCACTCCTCGAGCGTGAACGAGGTGGACTCGTACGCCTTGAGGCCCATTTTCTTTTCAATTTTGAAGCCGCCGAGCCCGGGCGTTCCCTGCTCGACAAAAAACGCGCGCTGTCCCGAGCGGCCTTTCTCCGGATCCGCGTTGGCCTGCACCAGGATCCAATCGGCGCGGCTGGCGTTGCCGATAAAACACTTGGCGCCCGTGAGGATCCAATGTTTTCCGTCGCGGCGCGCGCGCGTCTTGAAGTTCGCGGTGTCGGAACCGCCGCCTGGCTCGGTCAGCGCGAAACTCGCCCAGCGCGGTCGATCGGGCTTGAGGAACGGACCGAGAAATCGCTCTTTTTGCTCCTCGGTCGCGGACGCCAGCACGATTCCCTCCGGCAGGCCGACGCCAGGATTGGCAATCGTCATGCCGCGATCCCAGTACGAAATCTCTTCGCCGATGATCACGCTTTTCAGCACGCCACCGCCCGACGATCCGCGCGCCGGCTCCGCGCCCGGTCCATGCCATCGCGTGCGCCCTCCCCCGTGCTCGAGGTAGCGCCGAAAATACGGGTGATCTATTGGCAAGGGAGCGCCATTGCGATCGGCTTCGAGGCCGGCCGGACGCACTTCACGCTCGCCCCATTCGCGCGTCTCTTCGATCTCTCGACGCAACTCTTTATCTATTTCGAAATCCATGTTCGTCCGCCCCGGCTCCAGGAACTGAGTATATTGGCATTAGTCAGTTGACTATTCGAGAAATTTGCCGGCGTCATCGCGCGCGCGATCGATACCGCCCATCCAGAGGCCCAGCGCCCGCGACTCGCGCATCGCCTTTTCGACCGGATAATCCTGCATGAAGCCGTGGCCGCCGAGAATCTGCACGCCGTTGGGCCCGATAAATCGCGACGCCTCGACTGCTTCGACGAACGCAGCGGCGGCGTGCTGCGTGCCGTCCTCGCCGCTATCGATTTTCAGCGCCGCATCGTGCACCAGCAAGCGTACGCTCTCGACTGCGGTGTACATATCAACGATCAGAAACGCCAATCCCTGGTGATGCGCGATCGGACGCCCGAATGCTTCGCGGTTCATCGCATAGTTGCGCGAAAACTCGCTCGCACCGCGGAGCACGCCGAGCAGCAGCGACGCGGCATAGAGTCGGGCCTTTGCCAGCGCTTGTGCCGCCTTGCGCGGATCCTGCCACTGCGCGATCACGGGCGCGTGCTCAAGCCTGAGCGACGCGCTGCCCGCCGCGCGCAAACCGCTGCCGCGCAAGGGCTGCAGCGAACTTCCGTGCTCGACGACGCGCGCGCCGGTGTCGCTCAGGATAACGACCAGGTCGGCGCGACCGCTCGGAATCCACGGCACCGCGCCCGACACGCGGCCATGCTCGACGTCGAACGTGCTGTCGGATTCGAGCACCAGCACCGCGCGCTTGCCCTCTGTCTCGACAATCGGCCGCGCGAATTGAGCGAGCGCATTCAGACCGCCGAACGCCTCGAGCGCGTAAAAGGCGGGGCCCAGCCGATCGAGCGCGAGCGCCGCGCCCGGATCGACCGCACCCATCTCCTCGTTGACGAGCACCCGCGCGAGCATCCCGAGGCCGCTGCCGCCGAGGCTTTCCGGCAACTCGAGCCGATCGAAGCCCGCCATCGCAAATTCTCGCGAGACTTCGCCGTCAACGCGCCGGTCCGATTCGAACGTCCTGATCTTGGGCAGTACCCGTTCATTCGAAAAACTGCGGATAGTATCGACTATCAGTTCGAGATCCTCGTTCAGTGAGAAATCAATCATATTTGTGAACCCGTTTAGTATATAAATGGCTACGCAACGCAATAGCTATTTGAATTTTAACTTGATTAGTCACTTCAGAATGTCGGCAAATGCTGGATGTCTTTGTATTTGTAGTAGCCGGGACCGACGCCATACTCCATGATTCCGAAGCCGGTATCGTTGCCGCATCGCCATTCGATCAGGTGATCGCTGAGCGTGCTCGCCTCGCGCAAAATCGCCGGATCGTTCAAATCCCAGACTTCGTGCTCGCAGTAGTATTCGCCGCGGCTATCGCCTTGCTGCCAGCCGCGATACCCGCCGTAGCCGCCGCCTTTCAGATGCCATCGCGGTGGATGCGAGACGAACGATACGTGCCGCGACTCGCCGTTTTCGAAAAACAAATCTATATCGCCGCTTTTCAGAGTTTGCACGACGCCTGAGGTCTCCCAGCGAAACTCTTGCTCGGTCCGCTCGAGAATCCACCCAGGCTCGATCTTCGTGCCGAGCGGTCGAGCGATTTCGCCGGTGAAATAGCTGTAGCGGCCCGCCTTGCGTTCGACGAAGCGCCAGTGAAGCGCGTAGTCGGCGAACTGCGCGACCGACCAACTAAACAAAAAGGGCGCGAACTTCGTTTGGTTCGAAGCCGCGCTATCGGTTCTGAGTGGCCGCCGCGTGCCCCATGATCGATCGCGATGACTCCACCAGTTGCTCTCCGTCATCGCCACTTGCTTGCCCGGAATCCGCAACTGCCCGCGCGCGCGCCCGACCTGGTCGAAGCGCGATATATCCTGCACGACGCGGCCATTGCTGCGGCGAAAATCGTGCTCCTCTTCATGCGGATTCATCGTCGCGGTCCACTCGATATCGAAGCTGATGCCGGACGGATTCTCGTCCAGCCTCATCCGAAAGCGCCTCAGGCCCTCGAGTATCTCAATCGACAGCGGACCGATTTTGATGTCGTAGGGATTTGGACGCAGAGTACGCGAAGCTCGAAAATTATGCTGCTTCCCTTGATGCCACACCGTGGCGAAGCCGTCCTGCACGTTGCGGTTCGGATACTGCCCGATGCCGCAGCCGACGATCATGTCCTTGTTGGTCACGTCGTAGAGGCTGATATAAACGCGCTCGGTCCAGCTCGGATCGCTGGTGTAAACGTGATCCATCGTGGTGGGCAGTTGATGACAAAGGAACTCGTCCCACGGCGTCAGCATCTACTCATTCTCCATCCGCACTGTGTAATCGCTCAATACTCACTTGAATACTCTGTCAAAAGCCGAGCGCTTTTGCCGCCATATCAAGCACGACCGGAACTGAGTATGTAGTACGGGCGAGCCGCAAATCCTTGTTCCGGCCGTCGGCGAAGAGACTCGAAGCGCTGATCCAGAACGCGGTGCTCCGCATCATGTAGAGGATTTCATAATAGCGGCAGACGTCGAGATCGATTTCGAGGCCGGTGAGCCGCTGATAGTGTTCGAGAAAGAACTCGCGCTCGACGACGCATGAAAGAAGCGGCGAGCCTTCCCGGTTCAGGTCCGAGAGGACGTAGGCGACGTCATACATCGGGTCGCCGATGACTTGGAGTTCCCAATCGATTACGGCGGCGATCGCATCGTCGCGTATGATCAAATTACCAGTGCGATACGCGCCGTGTACGAAGGCAAGGCGCTGCGCGGCTGGGGCGTTGGCCTTCAGCCACATCAATAGTTCGGTCAGGACAGGTTCGGGCTTATGATTGGACTCCGCGATCAGCGCTTCCCATTTGGCAATTTCGCGGAGGACGAAATCCCTGCCGGCGCCGGGCACGCCGAGAAACTCGAGGCCCGCGGCGCGCCAATCGAGATTGTGGAGTTTGGCCAGGGTCTCGACAAAACTTAGGGGTAATTTTCCGCGACGCGCGGCATCCGCATAAATCTGTTTGCCGGCTCGCGACCACGGATTCGGGACCTCGCCTTCGATTTTCTCCATTATGAAAAACGGGCCGCCGAGCAGCGCGGGATCGTCTTCGTACCAATAGACGCGGGGCGTCGGCACGTCAGTCGCCTCGAGCGCTTTGAGCACCCGATACTGGATTTTGAGGTCGGAAAATTCGCGCAGCAGCGCCGCACCGGGATCCTTGCGAAGGCACATCCCGCGTTCGATCGTGTCGCCGTTCTCCCGCCAGCGCGCTTTGAAGACGTAGATTTCGTGCGACCATCCGCCCGCCAGATGAGTCAATTCGCTGAGCGTGATATCGCGCGCGTCGGGCATTTTCGCCTGCAAAAAGTCGCGGATTGTCTCCGTTGTCGAGTGCTTAGGGTTCACCTTGCAATCAGCCTTTTTTCGGCGCGGCGATTTTCAAGTCCTGATCGAGGAGTTCACGGAGCGCCTGTCGAATCCGGCGATTCGCGCTCGTGAAAATTTCCTCGCCGAGCATTTCGCGCCGTGCGTAGAGTCGTTCGATTGCGTTGCAGAGGCGCGCTTCCGGATTGTCGCCGTCGACATTCGCGGCGTCGGAGCTATCGAACAATTTTGCGAGATCTGCAAACACCGATTCGAGCGCGGCGTGCTTGGCGGTTGCGATATCACTCCGTTCCGTTACTTGCTGCGAGAGAAATTCCAGAATCACGGCGGCCATGAATGCCTGCGACTTTGGATAAGGTTCCGCAATCGCCGGCGCGATTACTGTGCGCAGCGAACTGATTACTTCATCGAGCAGTCGTTTCGCGGGAAGCATGCCGGATATTACGAATGAATGCGCCGGAAAAACAAATTCGATCTTCGCGGCGCCGGACCGACGCTGCTTGACAACTTGAGATTGCGTTGAATAGTTCTCAGGCTCACATTCGTTCCCAGCGAACACGGAAGATGATGAATACTATCAAAGACAAGGTCGCGATCTGCGGAATCGGCGAAACCAAATACTACAAACGCGGCACCGCGCCGGTGCCGGAATTTCGCCTCGCCTGCGAAGCGATCATCAAGGCCGCCGGCGACGCGGGTATCGCTGTTACCGACATCGACGGATTCGCGTCGTACAGCAACGAGCGCAACGACGCATCGCGCGTGGCGACCGCGCTCGGGCTGCCGCATTTTTCATTCTCGAATATGTTCTGGGGCGGCGGCGGTGGCGGAGGTTCGGGCGCAGTCGCCAATGCAGCGGCGGCGGTCGCGGCTGGCTATGCGAAATACGTGGTCGTGTTTCGCGCGCTGGCGCAGGGACAGTTCGGGCGCTTCGGACAGGCCGCCCCCGCAAAATCGATCTCGGGCGACTTCGCATACACGTTGCCATACGGATTGATGTCGCCGGCGCAGATGTTCGCGATGCGTGTGCGCCGTTTCATGCATGAGCATCATGTGGAGCAGGAAGCCTTCGCCGCGGTGGCGCTCGCGGCCTATCATCATGCGCAATACAATCCACGCGCGGTGATGTACGGGCGTCCGCTCACGCGTGAGGCTTACTACGAGTCGCGCTGGATCGTCGAGCCGTTTCATCTTTATGATTGCTGCCTCGAAAATGACGGCGCCGCGGCGTGCATCGTCACGACTGCTGAGCGCGCGCGCGATCTAAAGCCAAAGCCCGCGTACCTGATGGCGGCGGCGCAGGGTTCCGACTATCGGCAAAACGCGCCCGCGCACAATGCTCCCGATTACGCGACCTCGAATTTCAAGACGCTCGCGCCGCGACTGTTCGAGATGGCGGAAATCGGGCCGCAGGATGTGGACGTCTTGCAGGCCTACGAGAATTTCACCGGCGGCGTGGTGATGAGCCTGGTCGAGCACGGTTTCTGCGATGCCGACGCGGTGATGGGTTTTTGCACCTACGAAAATTTCGCGTGGCCGAACGGCAAGCTGCCGCTGAATACGAGCGGCGGCAATCTGGCTGAGTGCTACATGCACGGACTCGAACTGGTGCTCGAGGCGGTCCGGCAGGTGCGCGGCACTTCGACTTGTCAGGTGAAGGACGCCGAGATTTCGATGGTCGTGTCCGGACCGATGGTGACGCCAGTCAGCAGCCTGATTTTGCATGGTTGAGGAATTAACGATGCCCAGCGAACAGCACGCGACAAAATACGCACTGCCAGAAGGACTTCCCGCTCCTCAGGCAACGCGCGACGGTCTCGATAAAGAATTCTGGGAGGCCGCGAGGCGGCATCAACTGGTGGTGCAGCGATGCAACGAATGCGCGACGTTTCAGTTCGGCCCCGAGTGGATTTGTCATCACTGCCGCTCGAGCAATGTCGGATGGGAGCGTGTGTCGGGACGCGGGCGGGTCTATAGCTGGGAGCGCGTGTGGCATCCGGTGCATCCGGCGCTGCGCGACGCGTGCCCGTACATGGTGGTGCTGGTCGAATTGCCCGACGCGGGAAACGTGCGAATGGTCGGCAATCTCATTGGCGACGCGCGCGAGGAACTGACTATTGGAACTACAGTCGAAGTAGTATTCGAAGATCACGAACAAGGATTTACGCTGGTGCAGTGGAAGCGAGCGTAACGTCACGCGCGCGCGCAATCGAATCAAGGAGCAGCTCAATGGCCGGTCCGCTTAGCGGAATCAAGGTACTCGATCTCACCAAGCTCGCGCCCGGACCGTATTGCACGATGATACTGGGCGACATGGGCGCCGACATCATCAAGATCGAAGAGCCGGGTCCGCCGACTGGGCGCCGCGCAGAACAGGCTGGCGGAGCGAAGCGAATGGATACCGGCGGCGACGGTCCCTCGTTCAACGCGCTGAGTCGCAATAAGCGATCGATCGGGATCAATTTCAAGAGCGAAGCGGGGAGGCAAGTCTATTTTCGGCTGGCCGATCAGGCCGACGTGGTGGTCGAGGAGTATCGTCCGGGCGTCGCGGATCGACTAGGGATTGGTTACAGCATACTGTCGGTGCGCAATCCGAGGCTGATCTACTGCGCGATCACCGGCTTCGGGCAGACGGGGCCATATCGCAATCTGGTCGGCCACGACATCAACTACATCGCGACTGCGGGCGTGCTGTCGTTGATGGGCCGCGATGCCGACGGGCCACCGACGATTCCGCACAACTTGATCGCCGACTACGCGGGTGGCGGGATGCATGGCGCGATCGGCGTGATGGCGGCGTTGATTGCGCGGTACCAAACCGGACGGGGCCAGTACGTCGATATCTCGATGATGGATGGCAGCCTCGCGCTGCTGGCGCAGGCGTTTTCGACATACTTCGCGAATCATAAAATTCCGCGGCGCGGCGAAGCGTCCGACGACGGCGGCATCCCGCACTACGATTGCTATTTGACGAAGGACGGCAAGTACATCACGGTGGCGGCGATCGAGCCGTGGTTCTTCGCCAATCTGTGCCGGCTGATTGGCCGCGAGGATTTGATTCCGCACGAATTCAGCCGAGACAAGCGCGACGAACTGCGCCAGAGCCTGATCGACACATTCAAGACGAAGACGCGCGACGAATGGTTCGAGATTATGAGCAAGACCGACATCTGCGCCGGCAAGATGCTCACGCTCGATGAAGTGCCGAACGATCCGCAGGTCAAAGCGCGCAACATGATCGTCGAAATTGATGGTCCGAACGGCCAGAAGATCAAACAGGTCGGAATTTCGGTGAAGCTTTCCGATACGCCCGGCGAGATTAGATCACTCGGGCCGTCGCTCGGACAGCATACCGACGAGATCCTCGGCGGGCTCGGCTACGCCGCGTCAGACATCGCGAAGTGGCGCGAGGAAGGCGCGATCAAGTAGCGCGCCGATTCACTTCTGGTCCTTGAAAATGCGCGCGTAGGTGGCCTGCGAGGCCGCCGCCGCTTGCTGCGCTTGGCGTCGTTCGTCGGAAGTCGCCATGCCCGCGATCAGTTTGCGTTCGTATTTGAGCGCGTCGGTCAAAGGAAGCTCGACGCCGGTGTTGATGAGAATCTTCGCAGCCTTCAGTGCGTAAGCGGCGCGCTCGATAAACACGCGCGCCATCTCCTCGCACGCGCCGATGAGTTGCGCGGCCGGCACGACGCGATTCACGAGTCCTACGCGGTACGCATCCTGCGCGGTCCACGGCAATCCGCTGAAGATCATTTCCTTGGCGAATCCCGCACCGACCAGGCGCGGCAAGCGCTGAGTTCCACCGCCAGCGGGCAGTGCGCCGAAACGAATTTCGGGCAGGCCGATCGTCGCGGTGTCGGCAATCACGCGGATATCGCACGCCAGCGCGATCTCGCATCCGCCGCCCATCGCAGCGCCGTTAATCGCCGCTATCACCGGCACGCGGCAAGTCTCGAGCGCCGTGATGAAATCGCGCCGCGGGAACGCCGCTCCGCCGAGTCCGCCCTTCTGCACCGCGGGATCGCGCAAGTCTGCGCCGCCGCAGAAATGCCGCTCGCCCGCGCCGGTCACGATTATCACGCGGCACGCGCTGTCCGCCTCGACGTCTTCCACCGCGCCGAGCACATCGTGCGCGAGTTGCGCGCTGATGGTGTTGGCGCGTTCCGGCCGATTCAGCGTGAGGTACGCGATGCCGTCTTTCTTGTCGAGCAGTACCGTTTCGTAGGCCATCTTCGATTCCCCCGCGACCAGCTATTTTCGCGCTTGCGCCATCGCGATCACGCGATGCGCCTGTTTGAGATGCGGCATATCGAGCATCTTGCCGTCGAGTCCGACCGTGCCGACGCCGGCAGCGAACGCCGCGATGACGCGGTTGGCGTATTCGACATCTTCCGGCGATGGAGTGAATGCGCGATTGATTGGCTCGACCTGATCAGGATGAATCGCGATTTTGCCGGTGAAGCCGGCGCGGCGCGCGGCCTGCGATTCCTTGAACAGCGCCTCGGAATCTTTGAAGTTCGTGAACACGGTGTCGATCGGCTCGACATCGGCGGATTTGGCGGCGAGCAGGCATAGCGAGCGCGCCAGCTTGAAGGTGAATTCTAGGTCGCCATTCTCGTCGCGATTGGTGCTCGCACCGACGGCCGCCGAAAGATCTTCGGCGCCCCAGGTGAGGCCCCAGAGCCGTTTGGTGGAGCCCGCGTAGCCGCCGAGCGTGAACATCGCAGCCGCGGTTTCGGTGGCGACCGCCATGATGCGTATCGAGCCGGCCTCGATGCCTTCGCGAACTTCGAGCGCCGAGAGATAGTGATCGAGCAGCATCGCATCGTTGGCCGAGGTGGTCTTCGGCAGCAGGATTCCGTCGGGCGTGCCCGCGACGATCGCGGCCAAATCGGGCAGCGCTTTCTCGTCGGACAATGGATTGATGCGAACCCAAAGCTGAGTCCGCGTGCGATCGCGATGACTGCTCAAGTATTCGCGCACCATCCCGCGCGCGATGCCGATTCGATCGGCCGCGACCGCATCTTCGAGATCGAGCACGAGTGCGTCAGCCGCGGAGCCCTCGGCCTTGATGAACTTCCTCTCGCTGTCACCGGGGACGAAAAGAAAAGATCGCATGATGCGTAACCTCGTGTTGGATTGCGCGCGGACAACCGTTGTCAATCTCGATGCGGAGCGCGATTTCAGTTGCGGGGGCGCAGCTTGGGAAATCCCGGATGCCTGAACGGATCGCCCGGCGACAACGTGGCATAGAGATCGCCCATCGGACTGTTGCTCTCGCCCACGCGCGGTCCATCCTTACCGACCCTGGGATGCTCGCCCTTGGAACCCGCGCCGACGGGACGCTGAGCGAAGACCGCATCCTCGCCGAAGAAGCGCAGCGAGAGCGTGCGGCGGCTGGTGCCGGGATGCGTCGGCGCGCCGCCGTGGAGCATCCGCGGATGAAAGATCAGCACGTCGCCGGGCTCGATCGCCCACGACACGATGTCAAAGCGATCGCGATTGCCTTCGATATCCGGCAGGCGCGGCATAGTGCCGTCGCCATAAAGAGGCGCGGTGTCGTCGCCCGGATCGAAGCGCGAACCGTCGTACAGCACGCCGCGATGCGAGCCGCGCACGAACTCGAGCGAATCGTCGCGCGAAACCGCCCCGAACGAGATCCACATCACGGCGATCTGCGCGCCTTCGATCGGCAGATACGACGAATCCTGATGCCACGGCGTGCGCCGGCTCTCGCCGCCCTCTTTCAGAAACACCTGCTCGTACATGAACCAGACATCGGGCGCGCCCCACAGTTTCGCGACGAAGTCGGCCGCGTTCGAGTCTTCGGTCAGGCGCCGATAGCCGGTCAACACGTCGGGGTTAAGCAAATCCTGATAGAAGCGGCCAGGCGCTTTTGGCGTGCCCTCGAACTGCGAGTGATTCGGGCCGGGATGACTCAGGCTCCAGTCGAACGCCGCGCGCGCCATGCGCATCGAGTCGGCGTCGAGCGCACGTCGCACGCAAATCGCGCCGTCGTTTTTCAATTGTGTGGCAAATGACGCCCATACCTGATCGCTCATGAATCAATCCTCCAAGCTGGTCTCCTAGCTTACGACGTTCGGCTGAAATGATGAATCGAAACGCGTCGATCGAAACGCATCGACGATCATCGCGTGGCCGGTTGCACCAGCACGCCGGCGAAGCCGGTTGCCTGATGGCCGTCGCTGGTGGTCGCCGTGACCGTCACGACGTAACTGCCCGGCGTTTTGTACGTGTGAAACAGCGCCGTGGGCGGCAGCGCCGAGACCTGGCCGTCGCCAAAATTCCAGCGGAACATCGTGAACGGCGCTCCCTCCGGATTGCTGCTGCCGACCATGAAGCCGACGAACAGCGGCGCCGCGCCGTAGCCCGGCAGCGCCTGCACCGTGAGCTGCGGAATGTGCGGGATGTTCATCGGCGTGCGCGTCGGGACCGGGCCGGCTTCGTTCTGCGCGCGCACGCCGGCGCCCATCGACGCGAGCGCGATGAATATCGCACCGAGTGCGGCGACGAGCGAAATTTTGCGGAACAGAAATTTTCTCGGCATCAACTAACTAATGTTCACGACATCAACTGACTAATGCAACTGACTAGTATTGGATCGCGGCACTGACTATTGCATCGTGATTCCGCCGTCGGGATGCAGAATCGAGCCGGTGTAGTAGCGCCCCTCTTCGCTGGCCAGGAAAAGCGCCGTATTCGCGACGTCAACCGGCTCGCCCATCCTGTTCATCGGCACGCGCTGCATCAGCGGTGTCACGTCGGGCAAATTCTGGATTTCGGCGGTCATCGGCGTCTTGATGAAGCCGGGGCCGATCGCGTTGGCGGTGATGTTGTAGGGAGCGAGTTCGGTTGCGAGCACTTTGGTGAGCATCCAGACGCCGGCTTTGCTGACGGCGTATTCGCCGACGCCGGGCGTGGGCAAGCGCGCGGCGGCGGAAGCGATATTGATAATTCTGCCGCCCTTGCCCGCTTTGATCATCGCCTTTGCGCAGGCGCGATCGGTCAGGAACACGCCGTCGAGATTTACGCTCAGAACTTTTTTCCAATTGGCGAAAGATTTCTCGCTCAGCAGCATGATATCGGCTTTGCCTTCTTCGCCGTAATGCGCGTGCGAGATACCGGCGGCTGCGACGACGATATCCACGCCGCCGAGTTCCTTGACCATGCGATCGACCATCGCATTCACTTGCGCTTCGTCGCTGGTATCGACCTGATGCGCGATTGCTTTGCGACCGAGTTGGCGGACTGAAGCTGCGGTTTCCTCGGCGGCGGCGAGATGGCGATCAGCGACGAAGACGTTGGCGCCCTCTTCGGCGAATCGAATTGAAGTGGCGCGGCCGATTCCGCTCGCGCCGCCAGTGATCAGCGCATTTTTGTTTTCGAGTCTGAGTGCCATGAGAATCTCCTACGATGAACGCGGCGCCGAAGCCGCATCCGAATCGAGCCGCGAGCTATCGAGCTATCAAGCGCTAGTTATCACGGCGCGCGTGCAGCCCGCCAGCATCGCGGACGATCGCCGCGTCGCGCATCGCTCCGCACCGATTCTATGCTCACTCAATCGCGTCCACTAAGATGCCTGGTCATGGCACATGAGCAAGCGGCTACCGTCGTCTCGGAGCCGACCCACCGGTACTTCGAGGTTGACGGACTCAAGCTTCATTACCTGGATTGGGGCGGAGAGCAGGAGCGGCACACGTTCGTATTGCTGCACGGAGGCGGCGCGCACGTTCACTGGTGGGACAGCGTCGCGCCGCTACTGACGCCGTACGGGCGCGTCGTGGCGCTGGATTTTCGCGGGCATGGCCGCAGCCAATGGTCGCGTCCGCCGAGTTACGGACCGCCGGCGTATATGAACGATACGCGCGCGCTAATCGAGAGCCTCGGCGCGCGCGTGATCCTGGTCGGGCATTCGATGGGCGGCGCGGTGGCGCAATGGGTCGCGGTGACGCATCCCGAGATGATCGAAGCACTGATCGTTGTCGATGCGCCGCACGGGCCGCCGCCGCTGATGCGGCGGCTGATGTGGCGATGGCGCCGGCGGTCGCATGGCGGCAAGCGGCCCGAGTTGCGGTCCGCGCACGACGTCATCAAGAAATTCAGGCTGTCGCCGCCGGAGACCAATCTTTCGCGGCTCGAACTCGAGCAACTCGCGCTCGCGGGAGCGGAACAATTGCCGAGCGGTGCGTGGGCGTTTCGATTCGATCCCGAGACTCGCGCATGGCGCAAAAATCGCGGCAGGATGACCAAGCCGAAGATCAAGAATCTCAAGATGCCGACGCTGCTGCTCCGCGGCGAGCACAGTGGACTCGTGAGTCCGCGTCATGTCAAACGGATGAATCGGAAGATCAAAGGCTCGGTGCTGAAGGAAATTCCGCGCGCGTATCATCACGTGCCGCTGGACAATCCAGCCGACACCGCGGCGGCGATTATCGAGTTCGTCGATAAGCTGTGAGAGAGGGCCGGCGACCGTTTACGCGCGCAGCAGGAAGTCGCTCAGATCCATCGCGAAAACTCCGTCGCTCAGCGTCATCGATTTGGGCGTGCGCTTGAGGCTCAGTTTCTCGATATCCTGTTCACGCGGCAGAACGTACACGATATCGCCGGAACTGAGTGAGAACACACGCACCCGCTCCTGCCCGCGGCGTTCCTGACCCGCCACTTCATACGAGCTGACGTGAAAGACAAAACCGCGTGCGCGAAACAGCGGATTGTCGCATTCCTCGATGATGCCCACGAAGATGCGCGTGTTGTCGTCCTTGAACACGCGCTTGTCGATAAGCACGATCCGGTCGTCAGTGCGAAGTGCGGGCATCGTGGGATTCCTCCGGCGCTCGAAGCTCGTCAGCGAGTGGTCATTTTACTCGATAGCGAACTGCAACACGATGCGCCGCTGCGTCGCACTGGCGCGATTCCCGGATAGTCTCACGCGCTCAGCGCCATTTCGCTCTGCGCCGTCCAGCCGCGCACGACGTCGCTGAATTCGCGCGCGCGAATCAGGTCGAGTCCGAAGCGAATCGGCAGCGAGCGCGGCAGCACGTCGATAGCCTCGCGTCCGCCGGCGCGCAACGCGAGCCGGTCGAGCACGCGCGCCACCACGGTCCTCCGCTGTCCGCGCAGATAGACGTCGTTGTAGATTTTCACGATCAATTCGGCCGCGAGCCGCACCGTATCGGACAGGCTCATCGTGTCGGCGGCGAACTGGTCGAGCGCCTGCTTGAGCGGGAATTGATCGGGATTCCACGTCGCGACCGATCCCGCGCGCATCAACGTCTCGACCGTCAGCATCGTGAACGAGTAGCCCCAGCCGGCCAGCTTGGTGCTGGCAGTGGCGAGTTCCGCGGGATCGAGATTGCCGGCCTGTGCGCGGGCCTTCAGCGCGGCTTCGGTCCATACGCGGCGCACGCCAAACTCGCTGCGCGCGAGGTTCGCGAGGATGCGATCGTCGGTCCAGAGCAGATGCCCCGGCATCGACGCGGCGACAATACTCTCGGCGCCATGACGTCCGAACAAATCGATCAGGCGCTGGCGCCGCTCCTGATCGATCGAGGCCAGCACCGCGCCATCGCAAACGCGGCAAATCGTCTGCAACTGATCGGCGAGCGCCTTCAACTGGACATTGGCGGGCTTGCCGTTGCCGTCGGCGCCGTTCAGCGCGGCGGAGAAACCCGCCGGCAGCCGCATCAGATTGTCGTCGAAAGCGAGGCGGCGCAACTCGGTCAACGTGGTTTGAGTGATCGCAAACTGACGCGGCCACGACGGAAGCAGGCTTAAGCGCCCGAGCATGCAAAGCGTGGCGATCGCGCTGAGATCGAGCACGACGGCGTTAGCGCGCTCGAATGCCTGAAGTGCGGCTTCGAGTTCCTCAGCCGCGCCGGTGCAGCACTTGATCGGCGAATCGGGCCGCTGCGCGAGCGTGAAGATGGTCTGCAGGTCGTTCAGATTGAGTTGCTCAGCGAGCGCGTGAATCGGCACCGGCTGCGTCGCGTACACGTGCTCGGCGTGCTTCAGGAGATCGTCGCGGCGGCCGGACGCGCCATCGAACAGCGGTGCGAACCCGTCGCGCATCTCGCTCCACGGAATGACCTCGGGCCGCGGATACGCGATTTCGATTTCAGCCTGAGCCGGAAATCGCGCCTGCCAGTTGTTCAGACAATCCATGTAGCGCCACGCGTATTTGCTCATCAAGATTTTGACTACGGCGCTGCGGCGGCTGAAGCGGCCCTCCGGCAATTGAAACTTGTCGCTGACTTTCTTGCCTCTGATCGCGCGCGTCATCGGATGCTGCGGACCGAATTCGTCGAGCGATTCGTCGGCGTCGTTCGTTTCCTCAAGTATGATCCACCGATCGACGGTGGAGTTTTCCTCGACGAAGCATACCGCAGCGCCGGGTCCGGCCGTGTCGAAGTCGGCGACGTGCGGCATCGGGCCGATCGGGCCGAGTGCGGCGAGATACGCGCGATGCGCGCCGAGGCTGTTCGGCTGGCGGCGCAGCAAGTCGTACGCATAGCTGAGCGCCTCGTTGGCGCGGCCGGCATCGCGCATGAACTGCACGGCCGAGCGCGCGAGGCTGGAGGGAATTTCGCGCGTCGAGGGCATCGATTCGGGATCCGTCGCAACCATTTCCATTTTGCCGAGGCGCGCCGCGATGATCGATCGTCGCAACTTCAGCACTCGATCATCGGGATGATCGCGGACCAGGTCCGACAATGCGTTCAGCGCGGCCTCAGGATCGTTGCGCTCGAGCTTGTCGAGATCCGCGGGCAGTCCGGCGATTTCAGGCGGCTGCTCGGGATGCCACAGTTTCATGATATCGGCGACGATGTCCTCGCGGCCGAGGCGATTCGCGGAGTCGAGCAGACGGCGCGTGTCGGGACCGGCTGCATCGCTTTGCGAAAGGCGCTGCCACAGCGGAAGCGCGTCGCGATAGCGACCAAGGTCGTGCAGCAGTGCCGCGAGCTTGCGGCATACGTCGGGAGCGGTGTCGTCGGTGAGATCGGCCAGCGCTTCGACGGCGAGGCGCGACGCCTGCTCGAATTTACCCTGTGCGAGGCGCAGATTCGCGCGCAACGTGAGGATCGTCAGGCGCGAGAGCTTGGCGGGCGGAATCGAGGACAGCAGCGCGTCCGCTTCATGAAAGCGCTCGAGGCTGGCGAGCGATTCGACGGCGCACGCAACCGCAAACGGCAGGTCGCCGGCCGGGATCGCGTCGGGACGCGGCAGCGCGCGGAGCAGCAAATCGGCGGCCTCGTGCAAGTCGCCGGGCAGGTCGCGCTCGCGGAGCGCGACGGCGAGGTGATACTCAGTGTCCTCGCGTCCGCCGACCGCCGCGGCGCGCCGCAGAATTTCGATCGCCTGATCGAGGTTGCCGCGCGTGCGCAGCACGATTCCGTACTCGCAGAGGCCGTTGGCGTCCTCGCGCTCGAGCCCGTGCGCCTGCTCGATATCGCGGCCGGCGCCTTCCGTATCGTGCAGCGCGATTCGCGCCTGCGCGCGGCCGATCAGCGCCTGCACCTCGCTCGACGTCGCGCCTTCATTTTGCGCCAGCGTCATCGCTTGGGAGAAGCAGTGCTCGGCCTCGCGGATGCGGGCTTCATCGTTATGCGCAGGCGCGTCGGCCGCGCCGGCTGAAGTCGCAGCAATTTCATTGAGCAGGATCGCCTGGCCGAGCACCAGCCACGGAATCGAGTTGGACGGCAACGCCGCGCTCGCGAGACGCGAGTAACGTTCGGCGCTGTCGAAGTTGCCGGCGAGCAGCGCGCGGCGCGCCATCACGACGGCGATCTCCGGATCGGATGCGAGTTCGGGCGCGAGTTCCTGCTCGATCGTTTTCGCGTCGAAGGTTTGCGGCGCATTGTTGAGCCACAGCGCGACCGCGCGGCCGCTCGACGGAAACTGCTTGCGGAGCTTGTCCGCCAATGCGAAAGCGCGCTCGCGCTCACCGAGCAGTTCGTGGGCCAGCGCTTCGTTGGTGCACGCGTTCTCGTCGTCGGGCTGGAGCGATTTGGCAGCGATGAACAACATCGCCGCTTTGCGCCGTTCGCCTTCCTTCAGATACGCGGCGCCCAGATACGACAGCACGCGGAACCTGCTTGGATTGGATAGCTGGCTCCATTTCTGTTCGCGCAGCCTGAGCAGCGCCAGCCGTGCGAGTTGATACTGCCGGCTTTCGAGTAACGCCGCGGCGGCGAGGATCTCCTCTCCCAGCACGTCAGAAAACCCCGCCGCCGCGGGCTCGCACAAAGCTTCCAGATGAATTGCCGCGTCGGCGCGCGTCAGCGCCTGGCGTTTCGCGGCAGTGCCAAAATCAGTAGTCAGGCGCGGATACTCGTCGAGCAGCGCCTCGAGATCGTCCCAGGTCAGAACCTCGACCACCGAAATTGCGCCTGAACGATTTGCGCGATTAAACTCGTAGAGACTGCGCTGCAGACCCTCGGGCTTCGAAGCCGTGGTCGCGATCACGAAACGTCCGATTGGCAGCTTCATGCTCGCGGCCCGCTCGGCCGCATCCCGGATGTCGTTCAGCGCAAGCGCAGTGCGAGAATCGCGCAGATCGCATTTGACCGCCGCCAGGCGCGCCCGACCGCTGATCTCGATCAGATCGATCGCGCCTTGCGCGCGTTCCGGATCGCGCATCCGTTCAAGCTGAGGAAGTTGCCAGTGACGCCGCAGGAGCCGCAGACAGAGACGTTCGAACTCGTCCGCAGTTCTGGGCAACGGATAGCCTCGGGCGAATCGTGTAGTCATAGTGTATGATTTCATAACAGATTGGAGAGCGAGTGAAAAGCACTAAGATTGCTCTGACGCGAGAATCACTTTCGGCCGGTCAATACCGCTGTTAAGATTAAAAATTCACTATGCTGAGCCTCGATAACCTTTCCAAGTCGTTCGGCGGCCGCAAGATCCTGGACGGGGTCAACTGGTCGATGAACGACGACGCGCGGGTGGGATTGGTCGGCCTTAACGGCGCGGGCAAATCCACGCTGTTGCGCATGATCGCGGAAGTGGTGCAGCCCGATTCGGGACGAATCGCGCGGCCGCAGCGTTCGCGCGTCGGCTATCTCGCGCAGGACGCGCCCGAGATGGGCGGACGGACGGTGCTGCAGGAAACGCTGTCGGCGCTCGACCGGATGCAAGCGCTCGATTTCCGCCGACAGGAGCTCGAGCAGTTGCTCACCCGCGAACACTCGGGGCCGGCGCACGACGCCGCACTCGAGGAATTCGGCGAGGTGCTGACGGAACTCGAACGCCACGATTTTTACAGCGCCGAGAGCCGCGCCACCTCGGTGCTGTTCGGGCTCGGTTTCACGGACGGGGATTTGCATCGCGACGTCGCGGAATTCTCCGGCGGCATCCGGATGCGAATCGCGCTCGCGAAACTGCTGCTCGACGCGCCCGACTTCATGATGCTCGACGAGCCGACCAATCATCTCGATATCGAAGCGCGCAACTGGCTCGAGGATTTTCTGTGCGCATACCAGGGCGGCATCATCCTGGTCTCGCACGATCGCTATTTTCTCGACCGAGTCACCGTCCGCACAGTCGAAGTTTCGCGCGGGCGCCTCACGGAATATGTCGGCGGCTACTCGCGCTATCTCGAACTTCGCGATGAACGTTTCATCCTGGAAATGGCTGCCTACGAACGGCAACGCACGGAAATCGAGCACATCGAGAGTTTCATCAGCCGGTTCCGCTATCAGGCGAGCAAGGCGCGCCTGGTGCAGAGCCGCATCAAGCAACTCGAAAAAATCGAGCGCCTCGCGCCGCCGGAAGGATCACAAAAACCGCCCGCGATTTCGTTCCCGCGATGCGAGCGCAGCACGCGCCGCGTCTTCGAATTGAAAGGCGCGGTCAAGCGCTACGACGCGGTGACCGTGTACGACGGCGTCGATCTGATGATCGAGCGCGGCGCGCGATTGGCGCTGGTCGGGCCGAACGGCTCGGGCAAATCGACCATGATGAAGCTGCTGGCGGGCGTCGAAGAGATGTCAGGCGGCGAGCGAATCGTGGGCTCAAGCGTGCAGGCGGGATACTTCGCGCAGAATCTCGCCGAGTCGCTGAACTATGAAAAGACCGTGCTCGACGAACTCAGCGACAGCGCCGACTCGATGACGATGCCCGAGTTGCGCGCGCTGCTCGGCGCGATGCTCTTTTCGGGCGACGACGTTTACAAGCGCGTCGGCGTGTTGTCCGGCGGCGAGCGCGCGCGCCTCGCGCTGGCCAAAGTGCTCGCGCGTCCGTGCAACTGCCTACTGCTCGACGAGCCGACCAACAACCTTGATATCGTGGCCAAGGACACGCTGCTCGAGGCGTTGCGGCGCTTCCCCGGCACCGTGATTATCGTCAGCCACGATCGTTTCATCCTGAACGAGCTGGTGACCGAGGTGCTCGAAGTCGGCCAGGGGCACGCGCTTCGCTATCTCGGCAATTACGACGAGTATCTGGCGAAGAAGGCGCAGCTCGAGGCGGCGGCGATGCCGACGGCGGCATCGACGCAGACGCGAGCCTCGGCTCCGCGCGAACTCCGCGGCACCAACGGACAAGTCACGAGCACGAAGCATTCCTCACGATCGAATAACGGCGCTGCTCCGGCGAAAGTCGAAACGTCGAAGGAGGATCGCGAGGCGCATCGCAAGCGCGAGCGAAACACGCGGCAGCGCGTTCAGATCGAAGCGCGAATCGAGGAGAAGGAAACCGAGCGCGCATCGCTCGCGGCCGAGATGAACGATCCGAACTTTTACCTCGCGCGCAAAGACGCCAACGAATTGATC
>NZ_JAUSKL010000020.1 GCF_030646925.1 Candidatus Binatus sp.
AAACCTCCGGCGGTTAATCCGTGGCGCTTCTCGTAAACCATTGCAAAGAGCGCGGGCGCGGGGTACTGATCGCCTTTGAGCAGTACCCGGCGGCAGGTGGGGATGTTAACCCGAATCGCGCGGACTTTCAAAGCGTTCCCCGCGGCCACGGAATGTGAAAGTGAACGTTATGGCGCTCGACTCGCTCAGGCGGCGTGAAAGGGTGCTCGAGGTTGCACGAAGGAGAAACACCATGGTCAAGCTCTTACGGCACATCAAACTCGAGGTCGGCGCGTTGCCTATTTATGGGCGCTCGAAGAACTCGGGCTGACCTATGAACACGTGCCGATTAAAGTCGCGGACGCAAAAAGTCCGGACCACCTGAAACGCAACCCCAACGGACATATTCCCGCGATGGAAGATGACGGCGCCGTCTTGTCCATCGCGGGGCGAAGGTTCTGAATGGCGGCATCCGCAAATGGAGGCCGAGGGTCGTTCGCTCACGCGCGAGGCGCCGTCGCCACCGCCCGCCAAGTTCAAACCGCAAATTTCGGGCTGCCGGAACCCTTAGCGCGGTTTATTTTCGGTTTTGCGCGGCGGCGGGAAAAGCATCCTGGCGATGTTGGCGAGCACGGTGTCGTTAGTGATTCCCATCACCACTCCAGCCCGTGCGTCGCGGAGGAAGCGGTCGAAGGTCAGTCCGCGGCGCGCGAACGCGGTACCTCCCCCCATTCCCATAATCTCGGACGTGACGTGAACGCCCGTCTCCGAGCAAGCGAATTTGGCTTGTGAACAGGCCAGCGTGCTGGTGGGCTGATCATGATCGAATGCGGAGGCGGCGGAATACAGCAACGCCCGCGACCGCTCGATCTCGACGCTAAGCTCCGCCATGCGATGGCGGGTCACGGCATTATCGATCCGAGGCTTGGTCTCGTCATCGGAATATTCGAGAAACCGCTTGGCCTCCTCGAACGCACCGGCGGCGACGCCAAGATAGACCGCCGCGTAGGTGGCAGTCACCACCGGTAGAAACATGCGCCCCTGATCCCTCATCACGGTGTGCTCCGACCCCATCAGATTCCCCTTGGGCACGACTCCATTGAAGATCACGGGACAACTGTTATTCCCGCGCATCCCAAGTCCGTTCCACGGCTCGTCGATCTTCCAATCGATCTTGTCGCGCTCGACAATCAGCACGCTGACTTGATCGGGGGTGGTCTCCTTGCCGACCCTGCACAGGAAGAAATGATGGGTGGCAATACCGGCCGAGGTGACATAGCTCTTGCGAATATTATCGAGGTGGTAGCCGTCGGCAGTCGGGGTCACCGCGGACATGGCATTATTCTGGGCGAACGCGCCACCCCGGCCGGCAGCCTCGGAGCCTGCCACCGTGTAGAGAGCGTCGCCGGAAACGATCGGCCGCACCAGACGTTCCACTTGATCAGGGGTGGCGATACGGGCGACTAGCTCGGACGCCTCAAGGTGCATCTTGTAGCACAGCGACGTCGACGCGCATCGTTTCGCCAGCGCCTCGGTGACGAGGACCGTCGTCAAGAGGTCCTGTTCCAGTCCCCCGTGCTCGCGGGAAACGCGGAGTTTCCAAAACCCCTCGCGCTTGAGAGCTGCCAAACCCTCGGCAGGGAAAGTCCCGGTCCGATCCGTCTCCACCGCACGTGGCGCGAGCTCGCGTTGCGCGATGTCCGCCGCGCGCGCGGCCCACTCTTGTTGTGCGCTCGTCAGAGGGAAAAACCCGTCCGCCATCTGTCTCTCCTCGCGCTTCCCCTCACCGGGGTGCTGGTTGTAGTTCTCGGACAAACTAGTATTTTATCAGGACTGTGCCCCAGCCATGAGCTCGCGGGCATAGTTCGTGATGAGCTTGATGTCGTATGGATGTTCTTCGAAGGTGAACGGGTTCCATACGCTGCGGTTCGAGAAATTCAATAGGTCACCACCGTAAATATGGATTGCGCAGGATGGGCGGTCGAGCGGATTTGCGATCGCGTGAATCGCGTCTTCGCCGAGAACTACAACATCGCCGGTTTTCAGATCTTTGCCGCCCGCCTTTTCCAAACCCCTCTCGCCGCGCCGGTAAAAGGTATTGTCTTCCTGCCCGTCATAGGTGCCGATCACTGCCCACATATTGTGATTATGCGGGGGCGTTTTGAACTTTGGCGGTGTGGCCGCCTTAAGCACCGTAAGCGTCGGTGAGCGAAAAAAGATCAAATCGGCGATACCTGCCTTCGAAAGGTCCCGACCCGCGAATTCGGCGTCGATCGCGGCGCTAACGGCGGCCGGATCGCGCAGTGCCCCCTGGATCAAATCTTTGACCGCCGATGCCGGTTTGCCCTTGCAGTTCTCAATAAATTGTTTGAGGTCAAACATCACTATTTCTCCCGCTTGCTCCTGTTAAAATTGGGACTCCCGTAAATGTGCCGAGTGTCATGGAGGCGCAATTCTCTGACAAAAAGGCCTCTGCTCGACGCCGCAGCCATTCTCTTCGGCGCTGCTTGCGTTCCGGTTCCTCATGCGTACCGCTGTTGAGATACTCGCTCATGGCCGGAAAAAAGAAAAGACCGATGATCCGCCTCCGGTTCGATTTCGTGCGGCCGCCATACTCAGCACCGGATCGAGACTCAACAGCGCGTTGTACGCTTCGCCATCCTCGGCGCAATAGGCTTCCGTGTGCAGACTGACGACCGCGAAAAAGCCGCCGAGGTCGCGCTCCAGGATGCGTCCTTCATCCCGGCCGGATGAACCAGCGTCGCCTTGCTGTCGATACCATTCCAGTAGTTCTCATCGCTGTAACGGCATCCTCGCGCAATGAATGACGCCGCATGCTGCGTATCCTCGTATGCTTGCTTGAGGATGCACGCCCGCCATGCGCCCGGCGATGGTGCTCAATGCAGGCATGCGGCAATCGCGCAAAGACGCGACGCCATTATCTGCGCCGCAAAGCCGGATGATCCCGATCGCCTCGGCACACTTCACTCAGACTGGGACGGAGTAGTGCAGCGCCACCGCGGCCGGCGATGAGCCCCATTGAAACGCGTCGTTGATCGGAAGATCCCGAAACCGGTTCAGCGGCGCAGGAGGAAGATCTGATGGATCGGATTCTTCACCGGCAATCTCTCGAACCGCGAGAAGCCGGCTTCTCCGGCCATCGCGCGCGCCTTGGCTTCGCCGATTACCGAACCCAAGGCCTCACCGCCCTGCGCCAGCGACACCGTCATGCAATGCATCGTGCTGGAGGCATACATCGTACGCCCTTGCGGATTGAGGTTTTGCTCGAGCCGGTCCCCGGCTTGCGCCTCCGACCACAAGGCGGCGCCATCGGGCTTGACGATTCGGTGAAGCGCGGCCAAAACCTGGCGCGGGCGCGCCATGTCATGGATACAGTTGAAGGCCATCACCAGGTCGAAGCGGTCCGCGAACGGCAGTTCCTCCGCCGCGATTCGCTCGAAAGCGACGCGCCCGGCAACTCCGGCCTGGGCGGCTTTACGACGGGCCCGCTCGATCGATGTTTGGTCCACGTCGTAGCCGAAAAAGCGGCTGTTGGGATAGGCCGTCGCAACCGGAATGAGACATTGCCCGGCGCCGCATCCCACTTCCGCCGCTTCACCTCCGGCTATCAGCCGTTGATGAATATCCGGCACCGCCGGAATCCATTGCTGAGCGACCCAGGTCTCGTATCCGGTGTGGAAAAGCCGCTCGATAGCTTCGACGATATCGCTGCCGAAGTCGGTGAAGGGAACGCCGCCGCCATGCTCGAACGACTCCATCAACTTCGGAAGCTGGCGGTAACACGCCACCGCATACTGAAAAGCTCCGCCCATGAAGTAGGTGTTGTCGTCGCTCGCCAACACCGTCGCCTGCTCGGGGTTTAATCGAAAGGTTGCATCGGCCGGGTTGTAGTCGAGGTATCCGGACGCCGCCATGGTAGCGGCCCATTCGCGGATATAGCGCTCGCTGAGCCGGGTACGTTCGGCCAGCTGCGGCGAGGTCATCGGCGTACCTCCAGCCAATGCCTTGAAAATTCCGAGGCGGTCACCGATGTAGGCGAGGGCAACCGTCATTGCTGCGCCGAAATCCACGCCCACCTGACGCGTCAGGGCGGCGGCTTTTTTTCGATCCGCTGTAATTTCATCCATAGCGTCGTCAAATCTAGCATCTGGGCGGTTCGCCCTCAAAACTAACCTGACGATGCACGCGGCGCTTGCGTAACTTGACCTTTGCCGGGCTGCTGTGGTACTGCGGCTGATGGGCTGGTACCGTTGGAAAAGCGAATCGACGAGTCCGACGTTTCGCGTTACCACCTTCCATACAAATTGGAGGACACAATGAGCCGTTTCCCGTTCGAGTATGCGAAGGACTGGCACGTGGTTTCGTATTCAGACGAGCTGGCCCGCTCGGAGGTCAAGGCGATCCGCTACTTTGGGCGCGATCTCGTGATCTTTCGCACCGAGGGCGGACAAGCGTCGGTGCTTGACGCGTACTGCCCGCATCTCGGGGCGCATCTTGGTATTGGAGGCACGGTCGCAGGCGAGTCGATCCAGTGTCCTTTCCACCACTGGCAGTACGGAACGGACGGCAGGTGCGTGCACGTGCCACGCGCCCACAAGATTCCCGCCAAGGCGGTGGTTCCAGCTTGGCCGGTTATCGAGCGCAACGGCTGGATAGCAGTCTGGTACCATCCTGACCGCAAGGATCCGGAATTCGATCTGCCCGCGATCAAAGAGTGGGGCAATCCGGCGTGGAGCGAGCGCTATACCAAGTTTCGCTGGGAGATCCGAACTCATCCCCAGGATATCATGGAAAACACCGCCGACTTCGAGCACTTCATGGAACTGCACGGCGCTCCGCAGCTCGAAGAACGCATCCAGAAAATCGACGGGACCACCCTCCACTGGGGTCTAACCTATCGGCTTACGGACGGACCGGCCGCCAACGGCAGGTTCCTTATTGAGGGAGACTCTTGGGGGCTGGGGTGCGGACCCAACTACATCGATACCGGTACGTTCAAGGTGGTGGCGATGGCGGGTGCGACGCCAATCGACGAGGAGCGCACGGAGCTGCGGCTCGGCTTTCTTATTCCGCGCGAGGTCAAAGCCGACGCCAACCTGTCAGCCGCCGCGGAGGCTTACATGCAGGGTCATACCGGCGCGATCGATCAGGACGTGCCGATTTGGGAAAACAAGCTGTATCGGCCTAAGCCGGTACTATCAGACGTGGACGGGCCTATCGGTGCATACCGCAAGTGGGCCCGCCAATTTTATGCGGAGGTACGACAATGAGCCAAGCAACTGTGCTGGCGCGGTCACCGCGGCGACTCATGAGCGGCATAACGATTGAAGATCTCGCGCTGCCGCGAGAGATGCGGGTCGAACCAAGTGGCGGATCCTGCGGTGCGATAGTGCATGGAATCGATCTGGCCGACGATCTTCCAGGCGACGTAATTGCGGGGCTGCTGGCATTGGTGTGTCACTCAGGCGTGATGATCCTGCGCGGACAATCGCGGCTCACTCCCGAGCGTCAAAGCGTCGTCACGGAGTGGCTCGGTAAGCCCTTCTTTCGAGATAGCGGCGTTGACAATATGGCGATGGTCGGCCGAACCCCGGTGCAGATCCTGGGCTCACAGGCGAAGGATCCGGGCGGCAAGGTAGCAGCAGCCGACGTCGACAACGGCTTGAAACTCGGGCCTCACAGCGATGTTCAGGACTATCAGGTCACCCCGGATTTTACCATTCTCCACGCCGTCGAGGTGGTGCCAAGCTCTCAAGGTGGAAACACGTATTGGGCAAATCTCTACCGGGCGTACGACGAACTTGATCAGGATACGAAGCGGCTGGTCAGCGGCTTGCAATGGATGCCGGCCAGCACCCAAGCCACGGCATATGGCGTCGGGATGCAGAGGGCCAAGGCCGAAGTGGAAAAGAGCGGCCTCAAACTCGACTCCGACGTTCGACATCCCGTGGTCCGCACGCATCCGGTAACCCGGCGCAAGGCGCTGTGGGTGTCGAGCTTCACGATTCGGGTGACTGGACTCGGCGATCAAGAGCGGGAGCAAGAGCTCACTGACCGGCTCAAGAAACACGTGAACCAGGACCATCTCTGGTACAAGCACGAGTGGAGCAAGGATGACGTTGTAGTGTGGGATAATCGGAGCGTCAATCATTGGCGGGAGGCATGGAACCCGGACTTGAGGCGCACCATGCATCGAAGTCAGGCGGGATCCGCCCGACCCTTCTAGCTCAGTGCAGGCGGTTCATGATTTGAGGGGAGGACCGGTGAGGCCGGTTTCCCCCTTTTTCCTTAGGCGCTGATATTCGGGGAAAAAATGAGATGGGCGCGCGCTCGGCGGCGCCCGTTTCGCGTACGCTTATAACTGCGGACCCGCCGCTAGCATGACCAGCGACAATTTAGATTGCGCAGGGACGGCGGCGATGATTTTACGCGCCATCGGAGCAGCGCGATCCAGTCTGGTGGCGGCGCTGCAAAGAAAGACCAACCGTGCAGGCGAGACATGCCCAAAGATGACATAAGATATCACGATCCCGATGCGCTGGTGCAAACTGACTGGCTTGAGGCCCATCTGGGCGATGCCAATCTGCGCATTTTCGATTGCACGACGCACCTGATGCCCGCGGACGCCAACACCGATGCCCCCTACCGCATCGTCAGCGGTAAGGCGGAATATGACGCCGCGCATATTCCGGGCGCGGGGTTTCTCGATCTCCAAGGGGAACTGTCGGACAATACGACGAAGCTGCGGTTCATGCTGCCGTCGGCCGGCCAGTTCGCCGCAGTAATGTCTCGTTGCGGAGTTGGAGAAGGCAGCCGCGTCGTCCTATACAGTGCCGACGGTATCATGTGGGCGACTCGAGTCTGGTGGATGCTGCGGGCGTTTGGCTTTGACCACGCTGCGGTATTGGATGGAGGCTGGGAGAAATGGCAGACCGAAGGCCGCCCGGTTTCTGCCAAGCCCTGCGCGTATCCTCCTACTACCTTCATTGCGCGACCACGCCCCGAGCTATTCGTGGGCAAGGACCAGGTGCGGGCCGCGCTGGCGGATAGCAACACCGTCATCGTTAACGCCTTACCCTCTGAGCTTCATCGCGGGACCAGCCCCAGCCGCTATGGTCGCCCTGGGCGAGTTCCCGGCAGTGTCAATGTGCCGGCGGCGAGGTTACTCGATCGCAACACCAAGACCTTCGTGCCGTTGGCGGACGCCAGCACAAAGTTCGGTGCGGCCGGCGTTGAACCATCCAAGAATGTCATCTGTTATTGCGGCGGCGGGATATCAGCCACCGTCGATTTGTTTCTGTTGTATCAGCTCGGATATGGACAACTTACCTTGTATGATGGTTCCATGGGCGAATGGGCTAGAGACCCCTCGCTACCGATCGAAACAGATTGAGGCCGTGACAGCGCGAGGTTCCAATGGCTAGCATTGCGCCGATCGATAAGGTCGAGATTCACGTCCTGGTCGATAATGCGACCGACAGCCTTTCGAGCACTCCCGCTCACGCGGAATCCGAGTTCGCCTTTCTGGAACGGCACGGTATGCGGGAGCTGTCCGGTGACTGTCTTTGCTGCGCATGCCACGGCCTCTCCCTCCTGATCACGGCCACTCGCGGCGCACATCGGCACACTGTCCTTTTCGACACCGGACCTGAAGAATATGCGTTCGAGCGCAACTCGATGCGCCTTGGCGTTGATTTGGGAACGGTCGAAAGCATCGTGCTGTCCCATGGGCACTGGGATCATGCTGGAGGGATGCTGAAAGCGCTCGATCTCATCCGCAACCGTAACGGCGGCCGGGCCATTCCGTATTATGCTCATCCCGGGATGTTCCGATCGCGAGCCCGGCGACTGCCCAACGGCACTATGTTCCCGATGAAGGACGTTCCAGCTATCGAAGCTCTGACCGCGCATGGCGCACAGGTTAACTGCACGCGAGAGCCGCAGGTCTTTGTTGATAGTATGTTTTACCTGAGCGGTGAAATCCCGCGAGTGACGCCGTTCGAGCGCGGACTGCCCGCGCACTATCAAAAGACCGAAGAAGGGCAGTGGATGCCCGACCCGATGTTGATCGACGAGCGATTTTTGATGGTAAACGTCGCCGGAAAAGGGCTGGTGGTGTTCACCGCGTGTTCTCATGCCGGGTTGGTAAACGTCTTGAAGCATGCCCGCGACTGCGCGCCGGGCGTTCCGCTCTACGCTGTGCTTGGCGGGTTCCATCTCTCCGGCCCAAATGAAAAAATCATTGCGGAGACCGTTCAAGCCGTCAGCGAATTCAGCTTGCGCACAATCGCCGCCGGGCATTGCACCGGATGGCGAGCGGTCAGAGCATTTGCCAACGCCGTCGGCGAGACGGTGGTGGACCCTTCGGTAGTCGGTAAGCGCTACACGTTCTGATCCACGGGGCCAGCAGTCGAGACCCTGGCACCCGGTCGTGCTTGCGTGCCGAATACCCGCTTGTGATCGTCCCGGCTCAGCGGTCGCGATAATGGCCGGGACGCTTCTCCTTGAACACGGCCATCGCCTCCGCCATGTCGTCGCTGGCGATGCAGGAAAGTCCCATGTATCCGTCGGCAAAAGTGATGTCGCCGAGGCGGCCGTTGCCCAGCGCCTTGAAAAAATCCTTGGTGCGCCTAAGCGCCATTGGGGGCTTGCCGGCAAGTTTCGCGGCGAACTCCAGCGCCGCCGTACTGAGCCGCTCTGCCGGTACCACCTGGTTGACCAACCCAATCTTCAACGCCTCCTCCGCGCTCACCTCGTCGCAGGTCATGATCATTTCCTTGGCTTTGCTCATCCCCACCAGGTTGATGAGCCGAGCGACCGAGCCCCACATATACGGTACTCCGAGGCCGACCTCCGGTATCCAGATGCGCGCAGCGGCGGACGCGATGCGAAAGTCACACGCCATCGCAAGCGACAATCCGCCGCCGATCGCAAAGCCGTTGACCGCCGCGATGGTTATCTGGTCCAGCCGCTCCCACTCCTCCATCAGGCGCCATCCTGTGCGCGCCGCGCGCATCCGGGCCGCATCGCTCTGAGCGCGCTGCGCTTGCGCGCCCGCACCGGCGGTAAGCCCGCCAATATCGGCGCCGACACAGAACGAGCGTCCTTTGCCGGTCAGGATCACGACGCGCGAGGCCTCATCCTCCTGCAGCTCATGGGCGATGGCGAGCATCTCGCTCATCAGCTTTCCGCCTATCGGATTGAGCTTCTCGGGCCGGTTGAAATACACGGTCGCGATCGCGCCGGCGCGCTCGACGATGAAATTCTCGTATGCCATCTCTGTCCCCCGGGTGGTTCTTCAGCAGCCGAAGCCCACAACTCTTTTAAGATATTACTCCAGCGCCGTCCACGGTCCACTATTCCGCAGCTACCGCCGCCGACTTATCCAATGCGACCAAAAGTCAAAAGCTGGATGCGCAGACGTTCGAGTTGTGGGGTGCTCATCGCGCGTCACCTCCTTCGCTCTGGCTGACCGCGTCCACGGCCGCGGTCCCAGTCCAATCACGAGCTGGCATGCCGCAGGAGAGCCAAAGAGACTGTTCTCGGGGACTCGTATTTGAGCGGCGAGCACGGCGTCTCCGCTAGCTTGACCGCCAGAGTCACCAAATCGATTGACGGATTGTCCTCAATTTCAAAGCGAGCGAGCAAAGCCAGGTCGTTGAGCGAGCCCAGCACGCGGCGGTTCGCGGTCACGCCGATCGCAAACGACCCCATCTCTCGCACTTCCCGACCCACGATAGCCCCTGCTCCGATGCCTTGCAGCACCGACCGAGCGGCATCGTGAAAACGCGGACTGAAGGAAGACGCGCCTCTGGCTTCAACGATCACCGGGAGCAGCGACCGTTCGCTAATGCAAATGATAAGCGGCACATGCCTGACGAAAACCAGATTGGCATACCAGTTGCCGAGGCGATTGGTCGGTGAAAGCGGATCGACGATCGCTTCTGCGCCCAAACGTTTCAGGAGTTTGCGAGTACAGCGGATAGTCAGCACATTCCCGACGGTTTGCATTCAAGGGTGTGTCGGTTGAGTCGCCGACCCGCCGGCCGACCAACTGACAAAGCCCTCAGGAGTTTTCCAAGGCTCGACTATCGCACGCATTTGGAGTTTTGAGTAGACACATGTCGATGCCTACCGAGCACGCGTCGATTACGCGCAATCTCATGGACTCTGCGGCAAGGATGTCGACTACCACAGAGAATTCGGCGAGCAAGGTAGACACCCTCTTCCAAAGTGATCGCGTTGCCCCCTCCCTCGCGATCGCGTCGACAGTCGCCCTTGGGCCAACTAGTTCGACGACATCGCCCAGTTGCGGGCGTCCTCTCCCGGCGAGTAGCCGATGATGCTTTGAGAAGGATTGCGATTGACTAGCCGCCGCAAATATAGCGGATGCTTCATGCTGCGAACTTCGTGCTCGACGGCAAACAACACTTTGCCGTTGTCAGGGTCGACAATATCCTGGAATCGATACTGATGCTGATCGCTCTCCTGACTGATCAGTCCCTTCGCAACCAGACGGCGATGGGGACCTGAGAAATCGTTAATGTAGATTTGAATATGATGTTGATCGTAGGGCTGACTTAGCCGGTTAGTTTCCCGGAAAAAAAGATTTTGCCCAGTCCCGGCGGTGACGCAGGCAAAGCGGCCCTGCGCGTCCTCCAGCGGTGCTGCTTGCGCGCCTAGAATCTGCGAGTAAAAACGCGCGATCCCGTCAGCTGTTCCAACCGGCACGTCAAACTCGACGTAGGGGATACCAACCGCCATGGGGCCGAAGCGCTGATTCGGAGCAAAGCAACGAATCCGATTGCCCCACGGACAAAGCGCCTCGATGAATCCGTCACGCTCATGACATTCAAACCGCGTGTCGGCGAGCGACTCACGTACGCGGCTCAGGCGCTGCGGCAGGGCGTCATAGTCCGAGACAACCACCCCGATATGACCGCGCAACACCTGGGGCTTGCTGGTGGGTAAATGGAATTGCTGACGGCCCGCATTAACCCACATATTGGCCGGACCGGTCATCATGTAGGGTCACGCGTCAAACCCAGTCCGTTGATATAAAACAACGCCGCCTTCTCTTGATCGGGAACAGTTACGTTAACATGCTCGAGGGCAACGATATTGCCGAGGTCTTCAGCTGCGCGATCATAGGGTTTACCGGCTTCCATCATTTCTGGCCATGGCGCCTGGAGCGTCAAGGCCGGCGTCCCCTAACAGCTTGCGAACTCGGGCGGGTCGCGGTGATGACGCAGCCTGTGAGCCGTCGCCAGTCCGTTGCGATAGGCCTTGCTGTGTAAGCGTCTCCTGCGATGAGTCAAAAAGGATATTCCGGTTTAGAAGCAAGGGAGCAACCTATGGCATCGCAGACTCAGCGGACCAGTATTACCGAATTGAGCGGCCCTGCACCGATGCCGCTGCAAGCTTACGACCTCGCTAATCTAGGCTATGTGGAGGAGGAGTTTCTCCTTCAAGGCACAGCTACATGCTTCAAGTTCATCGGCGAACGCACCGCCGAGGGAAAATGGCTCGTAGAACCTGATCGGCGGGCACCGTTCGTCACGCGTCTACTCGTTCGACGTCCCGCGAACTCCGCGCGATTCAGCGGAACCGTCATCGTCGAATGGAACAACGTAAGCGGTGGCATCGACGCATCGCCCGATTGGACCCTGCTTCATCGCCATATCGTTCGGCGTGGCCACGCGTGGGTAGGAGTGACGGCACAGAAGGTCGGCGTTGACGGGGGGAGGATTGGTCGACGGGCTCCATCTGAAGAAGATCTCGCCCGAGCGCTACGGAGCACTCGTCCACCCTGGCGATGCCTGGTCTTTTGACATCTTCAGTCAGGCCGGGGCTGCGCTGCGAACTCCTGGTTCATCACCGCTTGGTAAGTTCCAGCCGGCCAGACTAGTCGCGATCGGCGAGTCGCAATCGGCGATGTACCTGATCACCTACATAAACGCGATCGACTCGATCGCGCGAGTTTACGATGGCTTCTTCGTTCACGGACGCGGCATCTCCGGCGCGCCGCTCGACGGCTCATCGCTTATTCGAGGTGGTGGTAATATTGCAGACCGATTGCGCAACTCACCCGCTGAGCGTATCCGCGATGACGCCCGCGTCCCGGTGCTGGTGCTTCAGAGCGAAACCGAGGTCCTTTCTCTGGGAGGCGGGCGCCCTAAGCAACCCGACTCCGAGCGCTTGCGTCTATGGGAAATAGCCGACACAGCGCACGCTGACACTTACCTTATTATCGCAGGTCCACAAGACGATGGTCGGCTGACGCTCGAGCGTTTCGCCGAACTTCTCAAGCCTACAAATCACCTGGTAATCGGCGACACCGAGAGTCAAATCAATTCCGGGCCGCAGCAACACTACGTCGGCCACGCAGCAATCGAAGCCCTCGACCGATGGATGCGCGGCGGCGCTGCTCCATCATCTGCTCTACGACTGGAGATCGACGGGAGCGCCACCGGGTTCTTGCTCGACGAAAATGGGAATGCTGCAGGCGGAATCCGCACCCCGTGGGTCGACGTTCCGACGGGAATCCTCTCCGGGCTCGGTCAGAGCGGAGGCGTATTCGGATTTCTGTTCGGCACAACCAAACTGTTCGAGGCCGCTAGCCTCGCCGGACTCTATCCGGGCGGAAAGCAAGAGTACGTGGCGCGGTTCGTGCGGTCGCTCGACGAGGCGATCTCAAAAGGCTTCCTGGTTGCCGACGATCGCGAAGAAATCGCTTCATTAGCAGCCGCTTCCTTCAACGCCTGAGCGTTCAGCTATGCCCGTCTTTTGCGAACTGGTCGCGAGACGTTCATTTCCGTCGAGCCGCTGCTGCACTCCCGCCCAAACCTCGCGTGGCAAAGTCGCTTCGTGCTGCCCGGGACGGCGCTCCTTGTCGCTTCTCAAAACTTGGTCTGGTCCGGACTCCAGCGCCAGTTGACTCGGGCAGTTCCGCAGGCCCAATCTCTCAATTCCATATTCGCTCGGAATGGGCCTAACTCCGGTCGCCCGGCTTCGCTCGAAGGGGATAGAGATGACAGGAAAGAGGCGCTATTGGGGACTGCTGTTTCCGTCCGACGCGGCAACCATGTCTCAGGTTGCACAAGGGTGCGAAGCCGCCGGCTTGGAAGGGATCTGGGCCGTACAACTCTACGGACCGCCGTTTTTGTCGCTCGCTGCGGCTGCGATGGTCACCAAGCGCCTCAAACTCGGGAGCGGTGTCGCGCTCGCGTTTACCAGAAGCCCGCTCGAAACCGCGCTCAGTGCAATCGATGTCGACACGATGAGTGGCGGGCGGATGGTGCTCGGGCTTGGAACGAGTATTCGATGGTGGAACGAGAGCTGGCATGGCGTCGCCTATGGTAAACCCATCGCCCATCTGCGTGAGGTGGTCCGCATGGTACGCGAGATCATTGCGGGTGCGCACGGCGGCAAACTCGGCAAGATCGCCGGTGAATATCACCAGCTCGATCTGAGGGGCTTCAGCACAATGGCGCCGCCGGTACGAAATCGGATTCCGATCTACCTGCCCGCGGTCTTCGAAAGCGCCGTACGCCTAGCTGGTGAAATCGCCGATGGTCTCCCGGGTCATCCAATATGGTCGGCTCGATGGATCGAGAACGAGGTTCAGGAGAATCTCGAAGCTTCGCTCAAGCAAGCGGGGCGCCAGCGTTCGGAGTTTGATCTCAACGTGTGGGCGTTCGTAACGATCGACGAGGATCGCAAGCCGGGCGATCAACGACGCGCGGGCGACGGTCGCATTCTATTCCTCGATGGCGCAATACGAGAAATACTTCGCGGCGCACGGCTTTGGCGCAGAGGCTCGAGCGGCATGCGCCGCCGCACAGGGCGGCGATCAGGCTGCGATGTTCGCCTCGATTCCCGACGAGATGGTCACGACGTTCGCGGTAGCCGGCACGCCGGACGAGGTTCGCGGGCGAGTCGAAAAGCTGTGGGAAAGCGCGAACTCGATGACGCTCGCGCCGCCAGCTGTCGGCCTCGACGGCGCGAGTATCGCGCGCCACCAGACCGCAATCGCGAAGATGTTCTATACCGTTTGACCTTGCGAAAATGTGTCCGCGCTCCGACATGCAATCCGTACGACGAGCGTGAATGAGATCAAGATCGTTGATCTGTCGAAGAACCTCGATGTCGGGGGTGGTGGCTTCTCAAAACTTAGTCCGCACGAATTCATTGGTGGTTTCGAACGCCTGGCGATAGCCTGCCCTCATGGCGATGCCGACAAGCGGAGCGGTCCCGGTCGCCCGAAGCGAACCCCGAACCCGCACCGCGTTGCTGTTGGAAGAGATCGCGCTGCGCCATCAAATCGCCGTGCTCGAGCGCAGCGGAACTAATCGCCCGTTGTGGCTTCTCAAAACTTGATCCGGGCGGATTCATTGGTGGTTTTGATCGCCTGCGGATAAGCCTTCGTTCAATGCGATGCCGGTAAGGGGAGCATTCCTGGTTGTCGCTACCGAAAACCCCGGATCTGAAGGTTGGGCGGCAGCGTACTGACGAGGCCGCATCCAACCCGTCGCTTCCTAAGTAATACCGCACGATGGATCGTCCTGTTTGGCCCGTTGAATGAACCTCAAAGCGGCTTCCCTGTTATTCGAAGAAAATTCCCTGTTCCTCTGAAATAATTCCCTGTTCCAGCAAAATAATTCCCTGTTCGGTTGAGTAGGGAATTCTCACAAAAACCCGAGAGAAGATAAGGCTTATTTGGCTCCAAGGCGGCCCTGGGAGGGCCGAAATCGCGATAATTCCCTGTATTTTCCCTGATGATCAGGGAATTCGATGCGGAGAGCAGTTCGCATCGGACTGCGTCATCCGCCAAGCAGTCCTCGATGTTCGGCATTCTCCGCCGAACCTTCTGAAATTCGCGCGTGTGAACGGCTTCACGGCGATCAAAGGGAACTGGAGAATCCCCGATTGCCGACATCGTGGCGTATCTCGCCGGGTTCCTCTCCGCCCGCCGTTCACCCGGTGCGCTCTCCGCTCAACGGCCGCTCCACCAAGCCCCCTATCTGGCGCGCGGACTGCAAAAGCCTCGAGACGATTTCGCGGTTGCTCAGGTTGTGATCGGCACTATCGGCCGCGACCAATCACTCGCTCTTAATCCAGATCGAGATACTCATTCAACAACCCGGCCCGATGCGTCGTACGCGAATATCCCGTTGACGAGGTGCGGCTTTTTTCCACGCGATGGGTGGCGCTCGGCCGGTTGGAGCGGGACCAATGATGGCTCCTCGCAAAGCGGAGGATAGCCACCGCGCGAACGTCCGAGCCGCAGTTTTGGGGCTGACGCAAGCGGGTCCGCGCGCGATAAGATGCGTGAACTTGATTTGCGCCGCATTGGGTGAATCGGGCACAATCTGTCGGATTCAGCGGCTTAGGCATACACGAGAGGAGGCAGCATGCGATCACCAATCCGACGCGCGAGGTTCTGGATTCTCGCACTAGTTCCGTTACTTGCCCCTTTGTACTCGTGCGCGGGAGCCGGTGGCGGTCGGGCGGTCAATTGCGACATCGTCCGGCTGCAGCGGGATGAGGGCCTCCCTCCGTCGCAGATCGCGGCAAGCTTCCAGGTCAGCGAGGCTGATATCGCCAAATGCGCCAACGCGAGCCCCGCGGCCAAAGCGGCTCCTCCGCCGGTCGAATCGGGTGAATCGTCTCCGAGCGGCTCGCAAGGCAAGTCATTACCTTAATCGCTCAGAGCGTCCTGGCTTGGAGCGCCGGCCACAGGTGATTCCTGCTCGATTCTCTCCGTCGAGAACCGAGCCGGTGCTATTCGGCTGCCGAGCTGCTCGTTTGGACGCTAACCGGAATGCGGCGCTCGACACGTAATTGATCGATCCGTGAAGCATCTCAGTTCAGAGCTGGGCAACCACCTTGATCTCAACCAGCGCGCCCGGGATGGCGAGTGCCCTTGTTCTCTTCGTGCCCTTTACTAACAGGCCGAAGACCGCATCCTTACCCGATGCGATTCGGCCCTCCGGCCCGAAGTCGGCTTCGCATCGCCACGGGAAGCCCCCTTCGACCGAACCTCAGGGTAAACTCCACCTGCGTTAGGTTTCGGTTTTTTTATTCTTCAGTTTCCTTTTCTTCATGTTCGCGTCGCCGAGGTGATATAAAGTTCGGATGCGCGCCGCGATTTCGAAATTCCATCCCGCGGTTCGCGGCTGGTTCGAGCGCCGCTTCGGCGCGCCGTCGCGCGCGCAGGAAGCAGGATGGCCCGTTATCGGCGCCGCGAATCAATCGCCCGGCTACGACGTGCTCCTCTGCGCGCCCACTGGCAGCGGCAAAACGCTCGCCGCATTTCTGTGGGCGATCAATGGTCTCGTGCTCGACGCCGAGCGCGGCGACCTGCGCGACGAAGTCTCGGTGCTGTACGTTTCGCCGCTGAAGGCGCTCGCCAACGACATCAGACTGAATCTCGAGGAGCCGCTGCAAGGCGTGCGCGAAGTTGCCGCCGAGTCCGGTCTCGATTGCTCGAAGATTCGCGCCGGGCTCCGCACCGGCGATACTTCCGCGAGCGAACGCACCCAGATGCTCCGCCGTCCGCCGCACATTCTCGTCACCACGCCGGAATCGCTCTTCATCCTGCTGACCTCGCCGAAATTCCGCGAGAAGCTGTCCGCGGTTCGCCACGTGATCGTCGATGAATTGCACGCACTCGCCGGCAACAAGCGCGGCGCGCATCTGGCGCTGACGCTCGAACGCCTCGAGCGCTACGTCATGCAGAGCGGTGGTCGGCGGCCCAATCGAATCGGGCTGTCCGCGACGCTCAATCCGATCGAGCAGCTTGCCGAATTTCTGGCCGGCTTCGACGTTGCCGATGACACCACGCGCACGCCGCGCCCGGTGCGGATCGTTCGTACCGACGATCGCGCGCGCCAGATGGACCTCGAGGTGGTCGCCGCCGGTCCCGACCTCGGCCCGCTCGCGACGCATCCGCATTGGGACGCGATGTACGACGAAGTTGCGCGCCTCATCGGCGAGCATCGCACCACGCTGGTCTTCACGCTGAGCCGTCGAACCGCCGAGCGCGTCGCAGTGAATCTGCAAAAACGCCTCGGCGCCGACGCCGTGATGGCGCATCACGGCAGCCTCGCGCGCGCCGAGCGTCTCGACGCCGAACAAAAACTCAAGCGCGGCGAGTTGAAGGCGATCGTCGCAACCGCGTCGCTCGAACTCGGTATCGACGTGGGCGCGGTCGAACTCGTTTGCCAGCTCGATTCCCCGCGCTCGATTTCCGCCGCCATCCAGCGCGTCGGCCGCTCCGGCCACAGTCTCGATGCGACGCCCAAGGGCCGGTTCTTTGCGATGACGCTCGACGATTTGCTCGAATGCGGCGCGGCAATTCGCGCGATTCGCGGCGGACAACTCGACCAGGTCGAAATTCCGCTCGGATGCCTCGATGTCGCGGCCCAGCAAATCGTCGCGATCGCTGCCGAAGACGAGGAAATTTCCGAGATCGATCTCCTGTGCATTCTCCGCAGCGCGTACAATTTCGGTGGCCTCGATTCGGCCGGGCTGACGCACCTGCTCGAACAACTCGCCGCCGAACTCCCCGAACGAATCCAGGGCGCCGCGCCGAAAATTTTCTACGATCGCATCAATCGCCGCTTGCGACCGCGCCGCTCCGCGCGCCTTGCCGCGATCACCTCGGGCGGCACGATCCCCGAAGCCGGCAACTACGACGTCGTGATCGAATCGGAGGGCCGCAAAATCGGCGACGTCGAAGAGGACTTCGCGCAGGAATCGGTGCGCGGCGCGGTGTTTTCGCTCGGCTCGATGCCGTGGCAAATCCAGCGCATCTCGCGCGGACGCCTGATGGTCGAACCGGCGCCCGGCATGGCGCCGACGATGCCCTGGTGGCAGACCGAAGCCGGCGGCCGCTCGCAGGCACTGTCGTCCAGCATCAGCGATCTGCGCCACGAGATCGCCGATCGTCTCGAGCGCAACGAGTCGCCGCTCGAATGGCTGATGACCGAATGCGCGATGACCGAACGCGCCGCGATGCAGGCAATCGATTATGTTCGCCGCGGCGTCGCTGCGCTCGGCGCGATCCCCGACGACAAGACCGTCGTCGTCGAGCGCTTCTTCGACGGTATCGGCGGCACTCAGATCGTCATCCACTCGCCGTTCGGAATCAGGCTGAATCGCGGACTCGGCCTCGCGCTGCGAAAACGCCTTTGCCAGTCGTTCGATTTCGAAATCCAGGCGTCCGCGATCGACGACGGCATCCTGCTCGCACTGAATTCGCGCCACAGCTTCCCGCTCGACACGCTGTTCTCGATGCTCAAATCGCGCAACGCGCGCGACGTGATGGTGCAGGCATTGCTCGCCGCCCCGATGTTCGAAGTGCGCTTCCGCCACGTCGCGACGCGCGCGCTCTCCGTGATGCGCTCCTCGCGCGGGCGCAAAGTCCCGGCCTGGATTCAGCGGCTGCGCTCGCAGGAATTGCTCTCGTCGATTTTTCCCGGCCAGCAGGCGTGCTTCGAAAATCGTCCGCCCGAAATAAAACTCCCCGATCATTTTGTGATCGACGAAACGATTCGAGAATGCCTCGAGGAATCAACCGATCTGCCCCGCACCGTGCAGATGCTCGACGGAATCGAGCGCGGCAGCATCCGCGTCGTCAGCGTCGATTCGATTGCCCCGTCGGTGTTTGCGCATCGATTGCTGCTCGCGTGGGACTACTCCTTCCTCGACGACGGCGAGCGCGCCAACCGCCGCTCGCGCACCGTCACGATGAATCGCGGCATGGCCGAAGATGTGTTCCGCAAGGAAGATTTGTCCGAGATGCTCGCGAGCGACGCGGTCGATACCGTTGTCGCCGAAGTGAGCGGACGCGCGCCCGGGCGCAGACCGCGCTCTCGCGACGAGTTGTGCGAACTGATTCGCGCGCACGGCTCGCTTACTCAATTCGAAATTGAAGAACGCCTCGACGACAACTGGCGTGCGATGATTTCCGAACTCGACGCCGAGCATCGAATCGCGCGCATTAATTTCGGTATCGATTCCGGCGCCGCCGAACGAATCATCGCGGCCGACGACGCCACATTGTTTGCCGCCGCGTATCCCGACGCGAGGATCGAAGGAGCGATCGTTCCGCCCGATTCCGCTATCACGGATGACGACGCTCGCGAGGAAATTCTTCGCCGCGCGCTCAAAACCTCGGGACCTACGACCGCGATCGAGCTTGCGTCACGCGTGCGACTCCCCGAACGTGCCGTCGAACATCTTCTTGCCGCGATCGAATCCAAAGGCGCGATCTTTCGCGGCCACTTCACTCGCGCCGACGTCATTCAATGGTGCGATCGCTACAACCTCGAACGAATCCATCGCATGACGCTGGCGCGCGTCCGTGCCGAAATCGAGCCATGCGCCGATTATGAATACGCGGCGTTCCGCCTCAAATGGATGCACGTCGGCGGTTCCGAAATCACCGCCGATCAGACGGGCGTCGCCGCGGTTCTCGAACAGTTGTCAGGCGTCGCGTTTGCTCCGGAAATCTGGGAGCGCTCGATTCTGCCCGCGCGCATCCCCGGCTATCGACCCGAGATGCTCGACCTCGTATGCATGAGCGGCCAGATGATGTGGCTCGCGATGCCCGAAGATGCGCGCGCCGCCGCGACCCCCTCGCGCATCACGTTCATTCCGCGCAAAAGCAATCTGTTCGTGCCGCGCCTCGACATCGACGAATCGCAATCAACGGCGCCGCCGGATCCGAAGGACGCCGCGATCATCGAGGCGCTCGCAACTGCCGGCGCGCAGTATCTCGACGAACTCAGCGAGCGCGCCAATCTCTCGGAACGCGATTCGCTCGCGGCGCTGTGGCGCCTTGCGGCGTCGGGCCGCGTCACCAACGACAATTTCGCGCCGCTCAGGATGTTCGCCAGCGATCGCGGTGCCGAACGCGCGCTCGCCGCAGTCTCCGATCGCACGCATACTCGCCGCGACGCCGCGGTGCGCGCCCGCCTCAAATCGAGTCTCGCCGGCCGCTGGTCGTTGACTCGTGCGATCGAGAAACAAACCCCGGAAAAACGTCCGCAGTCTTCCGGCAAGGCGCAGCCGTCGTCCGATGCCGCGCGCGATCTCGCGCTCGCTTTGCTCGAGCGGCACGGAATTCTCGCGCGGGAAATGTTGAACGCCGAAACTGCCTCGATCTCGTGGAACGAAATGGTCTTCGCGCTCCGCCGTCTCGAATACTCAGGCTCGATTCGCCGCGGATGGTTCGTGCGCTCGCTGTCGGGCGAGCAGTATGCGCTCCCCGAAGCGGTCGAGATGCTGCACGCATCGCGCAACCTGAACCTCGCGGGCGAGCGTCCTTACGCCTTGTGCGCAATCGACCCCGCCAACCCGTATGGCGCGATGCTCCCCGGATGCGGCGTCGCGCGCGAGCCGTCGAACATCGTCGTGATCCGCGCCGGCCGCGTGATCGCTGGCCTGCAGGGTCGCGCGTTGATTACCGGTGGCGACGTCGATGACGAAGCCTTCAGCGCCGCGATTGCCGCGATCCTCGCGATGCGCCCGCGCGTCGTGCTCGATTCGATCGACGACGTCGCGGCGCTCGAATCGCCGCGCGTCGGCATCCTCGCTGCGATGCGTTTTCATTCCGATGGCCGCGCGTTGCTGTTCGACGGCTTGCACGGTCCGGCGCCGTCGCGCGCCCCCCCCGCACCTCGGTTCGTCAGCGCTGAGCGTGCATTCGCGTTTTCAGGATGCGGTTCGCGATTTCAGAAAATAGATCGGTCGCGACGATCACGATGCGCGCAGGCGCACCCGCCGGTTCCCGAAACTGGCCACCACCTCGAGCTCTCCGCCCAGGGCGATCACGTATTTTCTGAGCGTCGAGATGCGAAAATCATCGCGGCGTTCCAGGTTTGAGATCTCTGGCTGTGCCGTCTGCAGCAGTTTCGCGACTTCTTCCTGCGTCTTGCCGGCCGCCTCGCGCAGTTCGCGAAGATCCATCTCGTGCAGTTCCTCGGCAACTTCGCGCTCAATTTTTGCGATTCGCTCAGGCGTCATCTTGCGGAGTTTGAGATCACGCCACTTGGAAGTCATCTTAAATTCTCCTTTCGTGTTACTTCAGCCCTAAATGCCGTTTGTATATCTGCTCAGCAATCGGGACATACTTTTCGTAGAATCGATCGTCTCCACTCTTATCTCCACCGAGCAACAAAACAGCGGCGCGTTTTGGATCGAACGCATAGAGGACGCGCAATGGTCGCCCGCCGGATTGGACTCGCAGTTCGCGCATCGCGATCGCTGAGCCTTTAATTTGGCTGCTGTAAGGATAGCCAAGCGCTACCCCCTTTGCTCCAACGAATCGACCGCACGCACCACGGCCTCGGTATCCTGATCCTCCAACTCCATGAACCAAGCTTCAAACTCCGAGCTGAAGTCGATCTCCGTCACGCAGAAATTATATGATGAAGCATATATATCGTCAAGCCTATGATTCGACTCGTGCCGTTCCAAAAGCTCGCGCGGGATTTTGCCCGGATGCAATCAGCTTGAGATTTCGAGTAAATTTACGGCGACACTCTTAAAGACTGGAAATTATAAATCTAAAGTGACACTTGAAAAAAATCCGCCCGACCTTGCCGCCCTGCAATCCATCATCAACCGCAGCATTCGCACCGCGACGCCGTCGGTCGCCGACTCGCTTGCATTTCCCGCGCGCCAGATGACCGCGCCGCAGTTCGTCGAGTTCTGGACCAGTGTCCGGCTCGTTGCGATGGCCACCGTCGGTGACCACGGCCAGCCTCATATCGCGCCCGTCCACGCGCGGATCGAAGGCGCGACGCTTCGCCTCGTCATCTACGACAATACCGTCCGCCGAGTCGATCTGTCCCGCAATCCACGCGTCGCGTTCACCACCTGGGATGCCGACGGCGCCGCCGCGATCGTCTATGGACGCGCCCGCGAAATCGACGGCTCGATCCGCGACGCGCGCCCCGGCCAGAGCGGCAAGCCACGCTCCGTCGTCGAGATCGAAGTGACGCTCACTCGAATCTACGCGATGCGCGCGCCGTCACGCTCCTCAATTTCTTGAGCGCGGTTGATTGCGCCCCGCTGCGCGCTATTCTGAACATCGGATTCGTCGTTCACAAAAATTCGAAGTGGCAGGTTTGATTGGATTCGCCCGCCGCCGAAGGCGCGGACATACCAGGCACTCGCCCAAATGGAGACTTGAGGCATCAAGATGGCAAGCAACAGTTACGGAGCGCGCGCGACGCTCACGGTCGATGGCACCGACTACGCGATCTTCAAGCTCGAGGCGCTCGAGCGGCGCGGTTTCTCGCTCGCGAAGATGCCTTACTCGATCAAAGTGATGATCGAGAACGTGCTGCGCCGCGAGGACGGACTGGTCGTGACGCCGGGACAGATCGAGGCGCTCGCGCGATGGGCCGGGAAGGGCGGCGAACGCGAAGTATCGTTCATGCCCGCCCGCGTCCTGTTGCAGGATTTCACCGGCGTGCCCGTCGTCGCCGATCTCGCCGTGATGCGCGATGCGATCAAACGCCTCGGCGGCGATGCCGCGAAGATCAGTCCGCTGCAGCCCGTCGATCTCGTGATCGATCATTCGGTGCAGGTCGATTCTTTCGGCAGCGCGACTTCGTTCGCCATCAACGCGCAGCTCGAATTCGAGCGCAACCAGGAACGCTACCTGTTCCTCCGCTGGGGCCAGCGCGCGTTCGACAATTTCCGCGTCGTGCCGCCCGACACCGGAATCGTGCATCAGGTGAATCTCGAGTACCTCGCGCCCGTCGTCTTCGCGTCGAAAAACGGCGAGGCCTACCCCGACACCGTGCTCGGCACCGACTCGCACACCACCATGATCAACGGTCTCGGCGTGGTCGGATGGGGCGTCGGCGGGATCGAGGCCGAAGCTGCGATGCTCGGGCGCTCGATGCCGATGCTGATACCCGACGTCATTGGCTTTCGCTTAAGCGGCTCTCTCAAGCCCGGCGCGACCGCCACCGACCTCGTGCTCACCGTCACGCAGATGCTGCGTAAGAAGGGCGTCGTCGGCAAATTCGTCGAGTACTTCGGTCCGGGCTTGTCGTCGCTGCCGGTCGCCGATCGCGCGACGCTCGGCAACATGTCGCCGGAGTACGGCGCCACCATCGGCTTTTTTCCGGTGGATGATCAGACTCTCACTTATCTCCGCCTGACCGGGCGCGCCGAATCGCAGATCAAACTGATCGAGGCCTACTGCAAGATGCAGGGGCTGTTCCGCACCGACGCTTCGCCGGAACCAACTTTTTCCGACACGCTCGAACTTGATCTCTCGACAGTCGTGCCGAGCCTTGCCGGTCCGCGCCGTCCGCAAGATCGCGTGCCGCTGATCGGCGCCAAGGCCGAGTTTCGCCGCGAGCTGGTCAAGGAATTTGAAAAAGAACACAAGGTCGATCGCGACGCACTCGCCGAATGGGTCGAGGAGGGCGGCACGCCGGCGCAGCCAATCGAGCACGCGCCGCTCGAGACTCGCCTCGGCCACTACGCGCGCAAAATCGAAGTGCACGACAACGGCGGACGGTTCGCGCTGACGCACGGCTCGCTCGTGATCGCCGCGATCACCAGTTGCACCAACACCTCGAATCCTTCCGTGATGCTCGCCGCAGGATTGCTCGCGCAGAAAGCCGTCGCGCGCGGTCTCACCGTCAAGCCGTGGGTCAAAACCAGCCTCGCGCCGGGCTCGAAGGTGGTCACGCAGTACCTGAAGCACGCGGGCCTGATTGAGCCGCTCGAAAAACTGCACTTCAACCTGGTCGGCTATGGATGCACCACCTGTATCGGCAATAGCGGACCGGTCGCCGAAAATATTGCGGGCGCGGTCAAGGAGGCGAATCTCGTCGCGTGCTCGATCCTGAGCGGCAATCGCAACTTCGAAGGCCGCATCAATCCGGTGGTGCGCTTCAATTACCTCGCGTCGCCGCCGCTGGTCGTCGCCTACGCGATCGCCGGTACGATCGATATCGATATGGAGCGCCAGCCGCTCGGCGCTGGTTCCGACGGCGCGCCGGTTTACCTGCGCGATATCTGGCCCACGCCGGCTGAAGTTGCGAGCGTTGTCGCGCGCTCTGTCAACGCCGCGATGTTCAAGAGCGAGTATGGCCATGTCTTCGACGGCGACGATCGATGGCAAAGCCTCGCCGTGCCCGAAGGCAATCTCTTCAAGTGGGAAGAAGATTCGCTCTACGTTAAGGCGCCGCCGTTTTTCGACGGCGTTACCGCGGCGGTCGGCGAACTGGCCGATATCACCGGCGCGCGCGCGCTGGCCGTGCTCGGCGACAGCGTGACCACCGATCACATTTCACCCGCCGGTTCGATCGGCGTGGATACTCCCGCGGGCAAATACCTGATCGCGCACGGCGTGAAGCCCGCGGATTTCAATTCCTACGGCGCGCGCCGCGGCAATCACGAAGTGATGATGCGCGGTACGTTCGCCAATATCCGGCTCCGCAACCTGATGGTCCCCGGCGTCGAGGGCGGCTTTACAATGTATCTGCCCGACGGTGAGCGGATGACGATTTTCGAAGCGTCGGAGCGCTACCAAAAAGCCAGCGTGCCGCTGGTCGTGATCGCGGGCAAGGAATATGGCACCGGTTCGTCGCGCGATTGGGCGGCGAAAGGCACGCTGCTGCTCGGCGTGAAAGCCGTTATCGGCGAAAACTTCGAGCGCATCCATCGCAGCAACCTGGTCGGGATGGGCGTCCTGCCGCTCGAGTTCAAGCCCGGCCAAAACCGCGTGTCGCTCGGACTCACCGGAATGGAAACCTATTCGATCACTGGCCTCAAGACCGGCCTGAAGCCGCGGCAGGTGGTCAAAGTGCGCGCCGAAGCGCCGGGCAAGACGATCGAGTTCGACGCGATTGCCCGCGTCGATACGCCCGAGGAGGTCGAGTATATCCGCCACGGCGGTATCCTGCCGTTCGTGCTGCGCGATCTGCTGCACGCATAGACTGAGCGCCGCACCATGCATCCGGCTCGCAGCTTTCATCCGGCCGGGGCCTTAGCCCTTAAGCCGGCCTTATGGTAATCTGGCGGCGTTCGGGGCGAACCCAATAGCCCTCAAAAGGTTGTGTCATGTCGGGTCATTCCAAGTGGAGTTCGATCAAGCATAAGAAGGCCCTTACCGACTCGAAGCGCGGCAAGGTCTTTACCAAGCTGATCAAGGAAATAACGATTGCGGCGCGGCTCGGCGGCAGCGATATCAACGCGAATCCGCGACTTCGCACCGCGGTTACGATCGCCAAGAAGCAATCGATGCCCAACGACAACATCGATCGCGCGATCAAGAAGGGCACCGGGGCGACCGGCGCCGACGCGCTCGAGGAAATCACCTACGAAGGTTATGGGCCCGGCGGCGTCGCAATCATGGTCGAAGTGTTGTCGGACAATCGCAATCGAACCGTCGCGGAGATCCGGTTTATCTTCTCACGACGCGGCGGGAACATCGGTGAGACCGGATGCGTCGGCTGGATGTTCAAAAAGCGCGGCGTAATCGGGATCGAGAAATCGGCAATCGACGAGGATAAGCTGCTCGAGATCGCGCTGGACGCCGGCGCGGACGACGTCACCTCGGACGACGACACGTTCCAGGTGCTTACTGCGCCGGAGCATTTTGCGACGGTGCGCGACGCGCTCGAAAAATCCGGGCTCGCGATCGCGCATTCGGAATTGACGCGGATCCCGGAGAATACGGTCGCGGTGTCGGGTCATGCAGCCGGGCAGGTGTTGAAGCTGATGGAAGAACTTGAGGACCACGACGACGTGCAGAATGTCGCGGCCAATTTCGACATCAGCGAGCAAGAGATGGCGCAATTCTCGGCGGCGTAGCGGCCGCGCGGGCGGCGGAGGTGGGGTATGCGCGTACTCGGGGTGGACCCCGGGAGTGCGGTTTGCGGATACGGAGTCGTCGAAGGACGCGCCGGAAATCCGCAGTTCGTCGCGGCAGGCACGATTCGATCGACGATGCTCGCGCCCGGTCCCAAGCGGCTTCATCGGATTCACGATCACCTGCTCGCGATCATCGACGAGTTCGCGCCCGATTCGTTGAGTCTCGAGCGTCACTTCGTCGCAATCAATGTGCAGAGCGCGTTTCGGCTCGGCGAGGCGCGCGCGATGGCGATGCTCGCGGCGGCTGAACGCAATCTCGAATTTTTCGAGTATCCACCCAACGCAGTGAAGCTCTGCGTCGCCGGCCACGGCCACGCCGACAAGGCGCAGGTCAAATACATGGTGCGCCGCACGCTGAAGCTAGACCCATCGCTCGAATTGGCCGACGATGCCGCCGACGCGCTGGCGGTTGCGATGTGTCATCTTGGCCGCGGCCGCATCCCGAACATGGTCGAGAGCGTCGAGCGCAGCCGTCCGGCCGCCGCGCGATCGCGATCGAAGGTGCATCCGCAATGATTGCGACTCTGTCCGGAACGCTGACGACGCGCGACGCGGGGCGAATCGTGGTCGAGACCGCCGGCGTCGGCTACGAAGTCCTGATTCCGCTCAGCACCTACTACAAGTTGCCGGCTAGCGGTGAGCGCGTCGCGCTCGAGATCCGTCAAGTTGTCCGTGAAGACGCGCTGCTGCTGTACGGATTTTCGAGCACCACCGAAAAGCGATCGTTCGACTTGCTGATGAGCGTGCAGCACGTCGGACCCAAGCTGGCGCTCGCGATTCTCTCGGTGCTCGCGCCGGAAGAACTGGTTGCAGCAATCTCGAAGGGCGACGTCGAACGAATCGACGCGGTGCCGGGGGTCGGTCCGAAAGTCGCGGAACGCGTCGTGCGCGAGTTGCGCGACAAGGTCGGCGATTTGAAACTGGTCGCGCCGTCGTCGCTGCATGCCAACGGATCGCCGCGTCAAGCGAGTCCTGAAAACGCCGCCCCGGCCGGACCGCTCGAGCAGGCCGTTTCGGCGTTGATCAATCTTGGGATGAAACCAATCGAGGCGAAGCACGCGGTTGAATCCGTGGCCAACGCCGACGAAACTACCGCGGGCAACCTGGAAATCCTGATCCGCAAATCATTGGCGGTGCTGCTTGGCGAAAAGTGATCATCAGGAAAGCGACCTCAACGTCCTCGACAACGCCGGCGCGACGGAAGGGCGCGTCACGTCGCGCGTCGCCGTCGAGGACGATCACAGAATCGACCTGGCGCTCCGGCCGCGCGCGCTCAAAGAGTTCGTCGGGCAGGAACGAATCAAAAAAATTCTCGGGATGTCGATCGAGGCGGCGCACGGACGCGCCGAAGTGCTCGATCACGTGTTGTTCGCGGGACCGCCGGGCCTCGGCAAGACTTCGCTCGCACACATTATTGCGCGCGAACTCGGCGTGAACGATCATGTGACCTCGGGTCCCGCGCTCGAGCGCGCCGCCGATCTCGCGGCGATCTTGAACAATCTGGAAGAGCACGACGTGCTCTTTATCGACGAGATTCATCGCCTGCAAAAAGTCGTCGAGGAGAGTCTCTACTCGGCGATGGAGGACTTCGAGTTTCATATCGTGGTGGGCGAGGGGATGGGCGCGCGCACCATGAAGCTCAAGGTCAAACCGTTCACGCTGGTCGGCGCGACGACGCGTTCGGGACTGCTCAGTTCGCCGCTGCGCGATCGATTCGGCCAGCATTTTCATCTCGACTTTTACAATCACGCCGAGTTGTCCGAGATCGTTCGACGTTCGGCCGCGCTGCTGAAGGTCGCGATCGACCAACCCGGCGCCGAAGAACTGGCCACCCGCTCGCGCGGTACTCCCCGAATCGCCAACCGGCTGCTGCGACGCGTCCGCGACTTCGCGCAGGTGAACAAGGCGCCGATCGTCACGCGCGAGATTGCACTGGCGGCGCTGGAGTTGCTCGAGATCGACACGGCCGGATTCGACAAGATGGATCGCTCGATCCTGGGCGCTATTATCGACAAGTTCGACGGCGGTCCGGTCGGCGTCGAAAGCCTGGCGGCCGCGGTCGGCGAGGAATCCAACACGATCGAGGAAGTGTACGAGCCGTACCTGCTGCAGGAGGGCTATCTCGCGCGCACCTCGCGCGGACGGGTCGCGACGCAGCGCGCGTATACGCATCTCGGACGCACGCGCCGCGGCACCTTGTTCTAGTCCAGTCTCAAATCCTCGCTCGGTTCGCGGCAGAATCACGAGATTCGATTTGTTAGGATCGTTCGATGGCGAAAATTTACGTGCTGCAGCATCACGCGGTCGAGAATCTCGGCAGTATCGCCGACGCGCTCGAAGGCGCCGCGCTCGCGTGGCAATACGTGCGGGTTCATGACGGCCAGCCGATTCCCGCGGAGATGAAAGGGGCGGGCGGTCTCATCGTGATGGGCGGTCCGATGGGCGTTTATCAAACCGACCGCTATCCGTTTCTCCGCGAGGAGATGGCGCTGATCGAGGATGCGATCGAGCACAATCGGCCGGTGCTCGGTGTATGCCTGGGCGCGCAGATCGTCGCGGCGGCTCTAGGGGCAAAAGTTGATCGCAATCCGCGCGGCAAGGAAATCGGATGGCATCCGATTCGGCTCGAGCCCGCTGCGCGCGACGATCGCCTGATGCGCGGCCTGCCTGAAACGCTCACGCCGTTTCACTGGCATGGCGACATTTTCGATCTGCCGGCGGGTGCGGTATCGCTCGCATCGTCGGACAAGACTCCGTGCCAGGCTTTCCGCTACGGCGACAAGACCTACGCCCTTCAGTTCCACTTCGAAGTGACGGATGCGAGCGTGCGCGCGATGGCGGATGCATTCGCGAAGGATTTGCAGCGCGAGAAGATCGCAGCCGCGGAAATGATCGCGGATTCAGATCGATACGCCGCGCCGCTCGAGCAAATCGCCGATACCGTGTTTTCGCGCTGGGCGTCGCCGATCCAGGGTACCTGAACGGCGGGTTTGCACTCAAATGCCTAGGCGTTTGCCGGCGTCCCAGTGCTCGCGCGATTCGGCGTGAAGCGCACCGGCATGTGCTTGATGCCCGCGACGAAGTTCGAGCGCAATCGCTCGGTCGGCCCCGCGAGTTCTAGATCGGGCATCCGCCGCAGCACTTCCTCGATCATCACGCGCAACTCGAGCCGCGCCAGATTGACGCCGATGCAGAAATGCTCGCCGTGCCCGAACGCGATGTGATCGTTGGGCGTGCGCGTCACGTCGAAGGTGTCGGGATGCGCAAAGATCGCCTCGTCGCGATTTGCCGACGCATTCCAGATCACTACTTTCTGGCCGTCGCGGATTTTCTGCCCACGCAGTTCGCCGTCCCTCTTCGCGACGCGCATGATGTGCGTCACCGGACTGGTCCAGCGCAGAAATTCCTCGAGCGCGACCGGCAACAATGCCGGATCATTCCTTAACTTCGCCCGCTCCGCCGGGTTTTCGATCAGCGCGAGAATCCCGCCTGAGGTCGCGTTGCGAGTGGTCTCCTGTCCGCCGATGATCAGCAGGAAACAGTTGAACAGCACTTCGAGGTCGGTGAGTTTCGCGCCGTCCACGTCGCCGTGAATCAGCGCGCTGATCAGGTCCTCGCCCGGATTCACCCGCCGCTCCGAGATCCACTTCGAGAAGTAGCTGAAAATTTCGGCCTGCGCCGCCATCCCGGTTTCAGCCGCTGAACGGCCCTGCTGATACTCGGGATCGTCGGTGCCGATCGACTGGTTGCCGATCGTGAACATCAGGTCCCAGTACTCAGCCGGGATACCCATCATGTCGCAGATGACCGCAGTCGGTAGCTTCGCGGCGACATCGACGACGAAATCGCATTGGCCCTTGCCGATCACGTTGTCGATCACGCCGGTGGTGATTTGCTTGATATGCGGTTCGAAGAGGCCGACCGCGCGCGGCGTAAGCCGCCGATTGATCAGCGAGCGGATTTTTCCGTGGCGCGGCGGATCGGTCATGATCATCATCTGGCCGAAGCCCGCCTGCTCCGCGCTGGCGTCCGCGCCGACGGTCGTGAACTGCAACGAGATGCCGCGTTCGGAGCTGTAAGTGTCGGGGTCATGATAGACCTTGAGCGCATCGTCGTAGCGGGTGACCGACCAGAAGCCTTGGCCCGGCGCACGCTCCTGCCAGAACAGCGGCGCTTCGGCGCGCAATGTCCGCCACGCCTCGTACTGTTCGCCGCGCACGAAAAGATCGAGATTGTTTAAATCGATGTCGTCGAGTTTCATGGGAATCCTCGTCAAGGACAGGCGATCCTAGCGTTTATCCCGATGGCTGTCATTGGGCGAGTAAGCGGGGCGGGTTAAAAGGGAAACCGAAAAAAAGAGTAACCGCAGAGCTTTTCCGTCATCCCGAGCGGAGGCTGCCGGAGTCGAGGGATCTCGATGCCGGCGATCCAGCACCCTCACCGCCGTCGTCGCTGCGCGCCTCGGCCGCCTCTCCCGCAACAGAGCGGGCGAGGCACAGGGCTCCGGCAGCCTGCGCCAGCCGAGCGATGGTGCTGACTATCAACCTTTCGGCAGCTTCAGCACGCGCTCGCCGATGATGTTGTGCTGAATCTCGCTCGAGCCGGCCGCGATGGTGAATGCGCGCGCTGCCAGCGTGCGATTCATCCAGCGCCCGCCCTCGACCGCGCCGAGACTGCCCGGCGCGAGCGCGCCGTATGGCCCGAGCATCTCATCGGCGAACATCGCGACCCGTAGATTCAGCTCGCTTCCAAACAATTTGCCGAAGGAACTCTCCACGCCCGGAAGTTTGCCTTTGAGCTGCGAAGTGAGCGAGCGATAGCGGCTAAGCCGCAGGCATCGCCCCTCGGTCGCGAATTGAGCAAGCTTCTGCCGCACATAAGGATGCGAGGTCGCAGGGACGCCCTGAAACTCGACCGTCTTCGCGAGATCGATCAGCTCGCCGATCGTGCGCTCGACCGGATGCCGCGTGCCGCCCGAGACCCGCTCGTACATCAGCGTCGCGATCGACACTTGCCATCCCGCATTCAGCTCGCCGACCAGATTTTCCTTGGGCACCCGAACGTTGTCATAGAAGACCTCGTTGAATCCCGCGTCGCCGGTGATCTGCACCAGCGGCCGCACCGTGATTCCGGGGCTGTGCATATCCACCAGCAGATACGAGATGCCCTTGTGCTTCGGCGCCGACGGATCGGTGCGCACCAGCAGTACCTGCCAATCCGCGCGATGCGCCAGACTCGTCCACACCTTCTGCCCGTTGACGACGAACGTGTCGCCATCGAGCACCGCGCGCGTCTGCAATCCCGCGAGGTCGGAGCCCGCATTCGGCTCCGAATAGCCCTGACACCAGATTTGCTCGCCGGTGAGCATCTTGTGCAGATGCCGTTTCTTCTGCTCCTCGGTGCCGAGATGCATCAGCGTCGGCCCGATGCGATCGATCGCAAGTTGGTTCGCGCCGTAAAGCGGGAGCCCGAGGCGCAAGGCCTCATCCTGGTAGATTGCCTGCTCGATCATGCTCGCGCCGCCGCCACCCCATTCCTTGGGCCAATGCAGTGCGACGATGCCGTCACGGTAGAGGCGCCGATGGTAATCGAGCAGTTGCGACCAGCGCCGATCGTCGAGCACGTCGAGCTGGTTGGCAGTCGAACTGCTTGGGCCGTCGCCCTTGCGCCCGAACGCTTCAGCCGAATTTTTTTCGAGCGATGCGCGCAGCTTGCCGCGATATACTTCCTGTTCAGGTGTGAATGTGAAGTCCATTTGCTTCGTCCGCTCCTACCGCGAGATACCCGCGCGGCTTCCTAATCGCGCGGTAGAGAAGATTTTTCATCGGCGGGATTTTGCGGCAGTATAGCGCGTTGCCGATAACAGCGTTAACGATGCGTGTGCATGAATCGACGCTCCTTTTTTGCCTCGCCCGCTTTGTTGCGGGAGAGGCCGCCGAAGCGCGTCAGCCGCGAAGCCGACTTCGGGCCGAAGGGCCGAATCGCTCTACGATAGAGAGGCGGGTGAGGGTGCAGTCGTCGCGAGAACAAGTGCCGCAAAGAAGATCCGGGATTCCTCGCGCGTCAGCCACACGCGGGAATGACAAGAAGTGAGGCGGGCGTCGTGATATCGCTCGCGCAAGTCGGACCATCGCGATGCTCGATCGAGATCCCTCGACTCCGGCAACCTCCGCTCGGGATGACGGAACTCTAGATCGTCAGCAGCACCGCGATGCAGAGCGCGAAGCCTGAGAGATAAGTGCCCAACGCTCCGATGAACCGCACCGGATGCGGTTTGGCCAGCGTCGGTGACATCAGGATTCCCGCCGCGTTCAAATAGCGGCACGCGACGGCGATGCCCATTACCCAGAGCACCCACATCGCGGGATTCCGCTCGCCCGCAATCAGAATCAGCACCGCCATCATCGGCGCGTATTCGGCGGTATTACCGTGGGCGCGTATCCGCTTGAAAAATGGATCGGCGGGGTCGGTCGGATAATCGCCCGCCTTGCCGGCTCCTCGAGCCATCGAGACATTCAGGCCAAGCGCGAAGAGCAGCACTCCGAGTAACGCCGTGCACACGATTGCAACCGTCATGAGTGACCTCCTGTTACGAAGCGGGCTCAGCGGCGCATACGTTAGCCGGGTTCGCCGCACAAATACACAGGTCAAATGACGCTGGCTGACGAGTAATCGAAACGCCGATGCCGGATGCTGGCATCAGCAATCCTTTGCTATATGATACGGGATCATCCGAACGGCGCGGGCGAGAGAGCAGGGCGGCGACGCAATCGCTCGCACCGTCAAAATTACAAAGGCGAAGAGCCGAATCAGAGGCAGACAACGACGCAGATGGCCTACCAGTACATCAAGGTTCCGAGCAACGGCGAAAAGATCACTCTTGGCGCCAATCACACCCTCAACGTTCCCGATCGGCCGATAATCCCGTTTATCGAAGGCGACGGCACCGGGCCCGATATCTGGCGCGCATCACAGTATGTCTTCGACAACGCGGTGAAGAAAATCTACGGCGGCAAGCGCGCGATCGCGTGGATGGAAGTGTTCGCCGGCGAGAAACCGTTCAATCAATGGAACACCTGGCTGCCGGACGAAACCGTCGATGCGTTCCGCGAATTTTTGGTGGGCATCAAGGGACCGCTGACTACGCCGATCGGCGGCGGTATCCGTTCGCTCAACGTGGCGCTCCGCCAGATGCTCGATCTCTACGTATGCCTCCGGCCGGTGCGCTATTTCGCCGGGACGCCGAGCCCGGTCAAGCATCCGGAGAAACTCGACGTCGTAATCTTCCGCGAGAACACCGAGGACATCTACGCCGGAATCGAATGGGCGGCGGAATCGCCCGAAGCGAAGAAGGTGATCGCGTTTCTGCGTAACGAAATGGGCGTGAAGAATATTCGCTTCCCGGAAACTTCAGGGATCGGAATCAAGGCGATCTCGCGCGAAGGATCGGAGCGGCTGATTCGCGCGGCGCTGGACTATGCGATTCTCCACAAGCGCAAGAGCGTGACGTTTGTCCATAAGGGCAACATCATGAAGTACACCGAGGGCGCCTTCCGCGATTGGGGCTACGAACTCGTGCGGCGCGAGTACAAAGGCAGGGCAGTGGGATGGGATGACTGCAATGGCAAGCCGCCCGCGGGCCAGATGCTGGTGAAGGACGCGATCGCGGACATCACGCTCCAGCAGGTGCTCACTCGGCCTGAAGAATTCGACGTAGTCGCCACGATGAACCTCAACGGCGACTTTCTATCCGATGCGCTCGCGGCGCAGGTCGGCGGAATCGGCATCGCGCCGGGCGCCAATATCAACTACTTGACCGGTCACGCCATCTTCGAGGCGACTCACGGCACCGCGCCCAAGTACACCAATCAGGACAAGGTGAACCCAGGCTCGCTGGTCCTGTCGGGCGTTCTGATGTTCGAATACCTGGGATGGCAGGAAGTCGCCGACGGGATTATTCGCGGCCTCGAAAAGAGCATCGCGAACAAGACCGTGACCTACGATTTCGAGCGCCTGATGACCGGCGCGAAGCTGCTCAAGTGCTCCGAATTCGGCAAAGCGATCGTGGACAATATGTAATCGCAGTTCTCAGGCGGGGACGCGGTGCATCGATGATCGATGCCCGCGGCCCCGCTGTTTATCCACACTTATCGGCGAAAACCCGCCCTGCGGGACGACGCATTTTCGGGCGGCGTCGTCTTCATCACCGGAGAGAGCGATTCGTTGATCATCTATGCACTGACGGTCTGGGACGATTCCAAAATTTTAATTTCTCTCTACCGGATAGCCCGCCTTGTTCCAACTTTCCATCCCGCCGCGCAGCACGAATACGTCGTCGAAGCCCGCATCTGAAAGGAGTGCCGCCGCGCTCGCCGAGCGCTTCTCGGTCCGTCAGATGGTTATCATCGGCTTTCCGCGCAAGTCACTTAGGTCCGGAAGTCTCGCGGATAGTTCCGCGAGCGCAATGTTGCGTGCGCCCGCGATGTGGCCGAGCGGTCCTCGGAACTCTTCGGCGCTACGTACGTCTATCAGGGCCACGGCTTCGCCGTTCTGCAGCCGATGTCTAAGTGTTGGAGCGTCCGTGAAGCGCGGACCCTTGAGCTTACGAACCAGGCGTGGCAGGAAAGCGACGGTTGCGAGTAGCGCCAAGGCAAGCAGAGCCTTGTGGATTGCCCCGGCCTGCCCGGACGCGGCCTCACGCCCCGCGTAGCCCAGATAGGTATACGCGAGTGCACCCGGCATCATGCACGCGAAGGAGGCGAGCACGTACTCGCCAAGGCCGATTCGCGTCAGTCCGAAGGCGTAGTTCACAATATTGAACGGAAACAGCGGCACCAACCGGACGAACGCAACGAAGCGCCAGCCTTCCTCCTCCACCCCCCGCATCAGCCGCGCCAGTCGTTCACCCGCGCGCATTGAAACCCAGTCGGAGGCGACGTATCGGGCGATCATGAAGGCTAGCGTGGCCCCCAAGGTCGCGCCGATGAGGTTCCATAGGGTTCCCGCTACCGGACCGAACAAAGCGCCGCCAGCCACGGTGAGCAGCGATCCGGGCACGAACAGCACTGTGGCCAAGGCATAGAGCAGAACGAACAAGATGGGAGCGAATCGACCGAAGCGCTGTAGTTCCCGCTCAAGCGTAGTGGCCTGGAGAAATTCGCGATGGAGGGCGAGCCACACAATCGCTGCGACCAGCGTTGCCACCAGAATCAGACGAATGATGAGACTACGCCTATTCATGCCGCGCGCCTCCAGGTGATCGCGTAAGCGCCCGCGGGGCCGCGGAAAGGTTGCAAGAGCATTCGGTCGAGCCACAGTTCGCGCGCCTCGCGGAACTGCTCGATACCGATGGTCATCCCGTCGTGGCCGGCGGCTGGCTGATCGCGATAGGTCCCGAACAGTCGATCCCACCAAGGCAGGTTGAAGCCGAAGTTGCTGTTGGTTTCGTTAACCACGATCGAATGGTGGACGCGATGCATGTCGGGCGTAACCACGAGCCATCGAAGATAGCGATCGAGCCGGACCGGGATGAGAACGTTCCCGTGATTGAGCATCGAGGTTGCGTTTAGCAGGACCTCGAAGATGAGCACGCCGAGCGCCGGTGCTCCCAGCGCCACGACGACGCCGAACTTGATTAGCATCGACAGAACAATCTCGATTGGGTGGAAACGCGCGCCCGTCGTCACATCGAAGTCGAGGTCGGCGTGATGCATCCGATGCACCCGCCAAAGCGCGGGCACCGCGTGGAACATCACGTGCTGGAAGTAGATGGCGCCATCAAGCAGCACCACCGACGCAACGACAGCCATCCAAGGCGGAATCGGCAGGTTGTTGAGCAAGCCCCAGCCGCGCCTTTCCCCTGCCAGCGCCAGACTAACGGCCGTGGCGGGAAGCAGGATTCTCACCAGCGCGCTATTCAGCGCAACGATACCTAAGTTGCTCGGCCAGCGCCTGAGCCTCGAATATGACCTTGTCCGGCGCGGCGCGCGCGCCTCCCACAGCGCCATTGCAGTGAACACTGTGATAAACGCTCCTAAGCGTATGGCAGCCTCGCGAGTCAGCATGGTTGATCTGTTTCAAACATTCAATTAATGTCTTGAATGAGACTAAGAGGTTTCGTTCGCCATGTCAAGCCAGAATCCCAAACGTGCTATGTTCGAACAGTTCGCCGCCGTAGCCCGTACCCTCGGTTCCGCCCACCGCCTCGAGCTGCTCGAGCTGCTCGCGCAGACCGAGCGTAGCGTCGAGGAACTGGCCCGGCTGAGCGGCCTTACGATTGCCAACGCATCACAGCATCTGCAGCAACTCCGCCGCTCTGGACTCGTCGAGGCACGCAGGGACGGGAAGCGGGTGCTCTACAGGCTCGCCGACGGCGACGTAGTCGCGCTGCTCGGCGCTCTGCGCCGAATCACTGAACGCAACGTCGGCGCTGTCGAAAAGGTGCTCAATGGTTACTTTCGAGAGCGCGACAACCTCGAACCCGTATCGCGCAAGGAACTGTTGCGGCGCATGCGGGACGGGCTGGTTACAGTGATCGATACCCGCCCGGCAGAGGAGTTCGCCGCCGGTCACCTGCCCGGCGCGCTCAATGTGCCGCTCCGCGAACTCAAGCGCCGGTTACGGGAATTGCCCCGCGACCAGGTGATTGTTGCCTACTGTCGTGGAACATATTGCGTGCTCTCCTACGAAGCGGTCGCCGAGCTGCGCAAGCGCGGCTTCACGGCCTTTCGGCTTGAAGAGGGATACCCCGAATGGAGGGCCGCCGGGCTACCGGTAGAGCGTCTGACAGCAACCGCCTGAATCGAGGGTCGGGGATTCGGAGGAAACGTTATGCAGCCCTGGGGAACGATGCCCTGGTACGGAATGGTCTTCGGCCCAATCATGATGATCGTCTGGCTGGCTATCCTGATCTTTGTGGCGGCAGCGGTAATCCGATGGCTCCAACGGGGCACTGTCGGCCCGCTCCCGCGCGTGGGAAAACCGGAAGCGTGCCCTGAAAATCCTGGAGGAGCGCTTCGCCACGGGCGAGATCGACAAGGATGAATTCCAGGAGAAGAAGCGCCTGCTTTCGGACTGAATCTCGGCCTCACGATTTGCCGCTGAGTCAGGACGCGTCGGGCGGAAACATCATCTTGCCCGCGTGAAACTCGCGGGCAACAAGATCGATGAAGCCATGGCGGATCGGCCATTCCAAGCGGCTATCTCGCCAATGGACGCGGCCGTCCGGGCCCTCGAATTCATCCGCGATGCTGCGCAGCTCGGCCATCGCCTTGCCGATACGCTCTTGGTCCGCAGCCACCACGGAAATACGGCGCATACGCCCAGTCCAAGCCTGCAGCCGCGCGAATTCGCCGAGATTCACACCCATGGTCTTGGCTCCCGGCACGTAACAGATCGCCGCGAAATCAGCCAGGCTCACCTCACCGCAGAAAAAATTCCGGTCGCCGAGCTCACGTTCCAGCACCGCGAGTAGGCGCCGCAGTTCATCTGCCGCAGCTTGCTTCATCGCCTGAGACTCCGGTGCCTGTTCCCTCAACACCGAGAGCCAGAAGCCGAACCCGACCGCGTCAAAGCTCCGGTCGCACAAATCTTCGATCGTGCGCACCCGCGCCCGTTCGTAGGGGTCTTTCGGATACAGCGGCGGCTCCGGATAAACCTCTTCGATGTACTCGGAGATGATGGTGGAGTCCGTAATCGTTCGGCCGTCATCGAGCACCAGAGTCGGAACCTCGGCGCGAAGGCTGACGCAGCGCAGGTCTTCCTTGCGATCAAGGGAGTAACAGCGCTCGAACGGCTCGTAGCTCACGCCCTTGTAATCGAGCGCCATTCTGACTTTGCGCGCATACGGACTGGTCGCGTACGTGAATAGCTTCATGCTTTCGCTCCTGAGCACGGCACCCGCGGCACTGCCGCACCCGCCGAGGGGTGAGTACTTCGCTCAGGCGCCAGGCCGTTAGCTCCTATGCGGCTTTGGCCGGTACGGATTGATGATAGTCGCGGATCTCCTTGATCTTGCCGTCCACGATCTCCATTACTTCCGCGCCGATCGCCTCAACTCTGCCGCTTCCGGCTCGCGTTCCCGAGAAGAAGGACTCCGCGACTCCGTGGCCGTTGTTGCCCGTGCACACACGCAAATCGCAGTGCGCGTCAGCAAACATGGCGAACTCGCTCTCGTACGATTTGCGCACTTCGGCGCGACCCGCACAGCGCTTGCCTGCCGGGCTAACCAGAACCGGCTCTTCGTGATAGCACGCCATCACTCCTTCGATGTCGTGGCGGTTGAATGCGTCAAAGTAACGTTTGATCAGTTGTTCCTCGGGCGTCATTTTCCTTCTGCCTCCTGCAATTGAGTTAAGCCTTAATCATGCCCCAGCAGCCTTGTACGACTTCTTCAAGCTGCGTGTTCAGTTTTTTGCGCCGTCCCGTGCCAAGCCACGTCAGCGCCACCGCGCATAGAGCACCGCTTAGCATGTCCGCAAGCAGATCCGGGCTTCCTGCCCGCACCTCTCCTTGGGCCTGCCCGCCCCGAATGAAGGCCGTAAAGACCCGCCGGGCGCTCGCTATCTCTGGGGGAAGGCTCCGCACGAAGCGCGCTTCATTCTCGCAGAAATAGACAAAGGCGTCGCTATGGTCGGTCACGGCCGTGAATTCGTGACGCACGATCTCGTGGAGCTTGTCCAGAATGCCGCCCGGACCGCTCACGATGCGCTGGAGTTTCTCGCAATACCAGCCGTACCAGCTCAGGAATATTTCGCGCGCGAGGTCGTCTTTGCCCGCAAAGTGACGATAGATGGCGGCCTCCCGCACTCCAGCCGCCTCGGCGATGGCGCGCATGCTCGTCCCGTCGATGCCTCTCTCGGCAAAGAGCGAGGTGGCGGCCCGCACGATCACCGGCCGCTTCGTATCCGGCTTCTGGTTCAGCGTTTCCACGTGTTAGTGAACGACCACTAACAGAAACCGATGAGGGCTGTCAACTTCGCGCCGAGCCAACTGGGATCAGGCCACCCAAGCCTGCGTTTATCGACCCAGACCTGCGCGGCGCCTGCGGCGTACTATCGCATTGACGCCGCGATTTCTGCGGCTTGGCTGTGCTCGATTCGGAGCTTAGACTTCCGGGCCAAGAGTTACCGACATGGGGAAGCCTCTGATGAAAGCTCGATTGGCTGGAATCAAGTTAGTTTTGGCCTACCAGATCGCATCCGGTGGTGTAGCGTTTGCTAATGACACGGCGGGCGCGAACAAGACCGTGACTTACGATTTCGAGCGGCTGATGACCGGCGCGAAGCTGCTGAAGTGCTCGGAGTTCGGCAAAGCAATCGTGGACAATATGTAACTTCTGAATTGCCTTTTTCTTATTCCTTCGCCGGCGCCGGCTTGCAACACTGGGTGGAGTTTACCCTGAGCCTCGAAGGGGACTTCCTGTGGCAACGCGAAGCCGACTTCGGGCCGCAGGGCCGAATCGCAAAGAGGATTAGGATGCGCGCTCCGCGCTGTTAGTAAACGTTCAGAAAAACGACTACTCGCGATGAGGTCTCGAGTCGGTCCCGCGAAGTGGCGCCATCGAACTGGGCTGCGGCGAAATTGTCATCAATGTCGAGAGCAATGCTGTCACCATCGTGCGCGAGGGCGATTGGGGCGGAATGAGGAAGGCGTACCGATGCCTGACGTAAATATAATCTCAATGTGATTGTGAAGGCTGAATGGTCCGCTGGACTATGAACGCCGCTCTTTCGTACAGTTCATCAAAAGTAAGAATTTCAGGATTTGTAAGGTTTCTGCGAAACAATTCAAATGACTGAATACGCGCGCGGTCGTCTTTCAATTGTTTCAGGTTTCCAACGACAAGTATCCCCTTAGGCTGGATCGTAAATGCTTCCTTCAGCGCATCACGATTCCCGGCGCTATCTGAACTCTCTTGCCACTGACGGCAAGCCGTCTGCACTTGGGCTGCTCCCCCCGCTACGTCATCACCTGGAGGATAGACTCCGTTCCGATATTCCTTGGGCCGCACGAGCGGAGACTGCGGACGCTTGATTTCCACAAGAACCGTGAATTTCACTTGAGCTTCGGAGAGGCCCATAAAATCCCCTAGTTTGCCTCCGCGCCCGCTTATGGTTGTGCCACCCAGATGTGGCTTCGACTGAGATAGGCTTATAAATCGGTAACTGAGACCGTAGCCAAAGATCCAAGTATTTTTCTGAAAAAAATGCTGCCACCATTCCTCTTGCTCTTCGCGGTCGAGATGCGCTTTGAACTCGGCCAGAGCTGCGGCACGTTCCTCTTGGAGTTTTGCATAAGACAGCTTAAGTAGGATGCCTGGACGCGCATTCTCTAAATCGTGCCACAGTTCGTCCGGCGATTCTGCCAGTTCGCGCAAGGTAGCAATTCTTTCCTTTTTCGCTTGTACGATCTCATTTGCACTGGCAACTACTAAGGTCCTTTTGCCAGGGGTTATGCCTGCTTGTCGTTTCGCCGCATACAACTGAGAGAGATGATGAAACAGGTTCAGGGTCCGCGCCGAGTCAAGCGTGAACCGGGCGACCCCTCCTGCCTTGAGCCTGCTCAGCGATTCGGATGGCAGATTTTCCCATTTCTCCCCGGCCCGTTTCCTCCTATGGAATAAATGAACCTTGATGCAGGCATTCGAGTCGTGTGGATTGTTCACTTCCTCAGCGAATAAACTGGTTCGCGTGTGGACTTTAGAACCAAGCACGACCTCATCGACGACCGCCGAATTCGGAGATGTACTTTGAATGTTGTATTTATCAGCCATAAACGACCCCCGTTTCGCTGGGAAAATACGGTCAATTCAAGATCGGTTGATTATGATATAATTGGTAAAGATGGAACACCACATCAATCCGTAGTGTCACTTGCGTGGATTTCATGATCCGGGAGTAGACGCGAGGATGGGTCCGCGAGTTTGGGTCGTTGACCTCAAACACCAGACAATGAAGCTGAGGTCTCCGAAGGGCATATTAAAGCGGACGGATTACTATGCGATGTACAACCTCAAGGATCTGCCGCCCCAATCTTTCGAGACGGACTTTCTCCGGCGCGTGGAGGATGAAGCCGCCCCACTGTTGGTTAAGCTTCGTGACGGCGGTTACAGGCTCTCTGACTCTGAGCGGAGCCGCTTGGCCGTCTTCATAGCTCTACTCTTCGCCCGGACACCGGCGAACCGCGACGCGATGGAAGGTCTGGCCGCGAAGATGATAGAGGCTCTAGCGCGGACGAAAGCACGCGGTCCTGAGTTTGCGCGCACGATGCGCGAAGCGAGTAAGGGACGCGAAATCTCCGATAACCGGATTGAGGAACTGAGATGAAAGCTTCTCAAACCAGCGCGATTCGTTGTCGGATCATCCCTGAGTTCACACTGTTATCAATACTGAATGCGACCGATGCGGAAAGGATTCCGCCGGGCAGTCGTCGAATCTTCGAGCCGCCCGGCTTTACCCTCCGTCCCGTTTACTAACAGCGCGTAGCGCGCATCCTTAATCGCGACAGGAAGCCCGAAACCCCTAACAGGGTGTTGAAAAACGAAGACCGAACTGCCTGTTTTGATTTCCGGTGCTTCAACACCGCGGCGTCCGCCAGACGACATACCTACTGCGTCGCCCGCGGTATCCGCGGGTTGGCGATGCTCAATCCAGAGCTTAGACTTTTGGGTCGGGAGTTAGCGAGTTACAGGGGCATCAAATGAAAAGCCGACTAATCGCAATCACATTCATCATGGCCTGCTTATCGACGACGGGCGGTCTCGCTGCTGGCCGTGACATGGAAAGGATGAACATGAAGACCGGCGACGTGTCGCAGATGAAGGGCGCGGCGCCGGACCCGTCCAACATGAAAGAAGGCGAAGTCGAAGCGATGTCAGGCGGGTCGGAAACAGATCACGACATGCATATGGGTCATGGGGCGATGAAGAACATGGCGCTGCACATGGCGTACACGGATCTACGGTCAATGACTGACGCCGACAAAAAACGCGCCGGCGAAATCCTCGCGGAACTGCAGAAGGCGCTGACCAAGTATCAGGACGTTCACGCCGCTGAGGCCGACGGCTACCAGCCGTTCCATCCGGAGTTCAAGCAGGCGGTCGTACATTTCACGAAAAAGTGGAACGGGCTGAAAGCCGCGTTCGTATTCGACGCATCGGAGCCAACTTCGCTGCTCTATCAGCGCACCGCCGACGGCGGCTACAAATTGATCGGCGCGATGTACACCGATCGAAAGGGCGCGAGCGAGGCACAGCTAAACGATCGAGTGCCGCTTAGCGTCGCGCGATGGCATCGGCATATCAATCTGTGTTTTCCGCGCAAAGGAGAGAGCCTCCAGAGCGTCGATTGGACCAGCTTCGGCTTCAACGGTTCGATCGCCACCAAAGACGCTTGCGACGCTGCGGGCGGCCGCTTTTATCCGCAGGTCTTCGGCTGGATGGTGCACGTCTATCCGTGGGAGACCGATCCGAAGCTGGTTTGGGCGCACTGATTCGACGATAGTGGCTGGATGCAGCCGCGGGTCGAACTGATCGCCGTCCGCAAATCCTACGACGGCTTCGTCGCCGTTGACGATCTGACCTTCTCGATTTTTCCCGGACAGATTTTCGGCTTGCTCGGCCCCAACGGCGCGGGCAAGACCAGCACGATTCGCATGATGATCGGGATCATCGCGCCCGATTCCGGCATCGTAAGGATTTTCGGCGCACCGCTTTCGCGCGCCGCGATGCATCGCGTCGGCTATCTGCCGGAGGAGCGCGGACTCTATCGCCGCATGACGGTGCGCGAGAATCTCTCGTTCCTCGGACAGTTGGCGGGCCTTTCGACCGCGCTCGCGGCGGAGCGAACCCAGAACTGGGCGGCGCGCCTCGCGATCGACGACCGGCTCGGCGATCGCGTCGAGGAACTCTCGAAGGGGATGCAGCAGAAGATCCAGTTCATCGCGGCGCTGCTGCACGATCCCGACCTGATCATCATGGATGAGCCGTTCGCGGGCCTCGACCCGGTAAACTCGATGCAACTCAAAAACGTCCTGGTCGAACTGAAGAGCGCGGGCAAGACCATTCTCTTCTCGACGCATCGGATGGACCAGGTCGAGAAGTTGTGCGACTCGATTTGCCTGATCGACCATGGCAAGTCGGTGCTGCAGGGCAATCTGAGCGAAATCAAAGCTGGTTACGGCAATCGCTTCGTGCAGATCGACTATGACGGCGACGGCCGGTTCCTCGCGCACAGCGGGCTGGTCGAATCGTTGAACGACTACGGCAATCACGCGGAGTTGAGCCTCAAGCCCGGCGCCGATTCGCAGGATTTGCTCAGGCTTGCGATGTCGTCGCTTCGAGTGCGGCGGTTCCAGGTGATGGAGCCGTCGCTCGAGCAGATTTTTATCGATCACGTGACGCCTAAATGAGCGAGTTGTCGCTGCGCAACATTTTTATCGTCGCACGGCGCGAATACCTCGAACGGGTGCGCACGCGATCCTTCCTGGCGTCCACGTTCGCGACGCCGGTGCTGTTGAGCATCCTGCTCTTGCTGCCCGCGCTGATCACGTCGTCGGCGAAGCGCAATCTCGCGAGCCAGGAGTCGGCGCCGATTCGGCTGGTGTTCGCGTCCGACAATCCGGCGGTGGCGGAACTCGCGCGCAGTCAACTGATTCGCGAGGGCGGCGCGCATTACGACATCTCGATCGATGCGTCGCTCACGCCCGAGGAGCGCGACGACCTCGCGAGCCGGCTCGATTCCGCCCGAATCGACGGCTACGTCTGGCTGAAGGACGGCGCCGGCGCGAATCCGCAGGTTGTCTTCACGACGCATCGCGCGGGCGACGCGGTGCTGCATCAGAAGCTCGGCTCGGCGCTCACGTATGCGTATTCGGCGGAGCGGATGCTGAAGCACGGGCTTTCGGTGAACGACACCGCCACGATGCTGCAGCGCGTCGATTTGCGCGTCGTCAAGGGCGGACATTCCAGCGCGTACAACGAACTCCGCGGCATGATGGCGGTGATGCTGCTGGTGTTCGTGATGTTCTTTTCGCTGCTCTCCTACGGCGTCGTCGTGATGCGCTCGGTGCTCGAGGAAAAAGCTTCGCGCATCACCGAGGTGCTGCTTTGCTCGACGACGGCGGGCGAATTGATGGCTGGCAAGATAATCGGCACCGGCGGCGTCGGGATGACGCAGGTGGCGGTGTGGCTGTCGATTGCGGCGGCGGGAGCGTCGCGCAGCCCGTATCTCCGGGCGGCGATCGGCGAGCTCCAGATGCGCGGTCCGCTGATGATCTATTTCGTGATTTTTTACATCCTCGGATTTTTGCTGTACGCCTCGATCTTCGCCGGCGTGGGCGCCGCCTTCAATTCGGTGGACGAGGCGCAGCAATGGAACTTCGTGATTCTGCTGCCGCTCATCGCGGCTTCGGCGCTGATTCTGCCGATCGCCACCTCGCCCGATTCGATCATGTCAGTCGCAGTTTCGATCTTTCCGTTTTGCGCGCCGGTGCTGATGTTCGAGCGGATTGCCGTGCACAATCCGCCGGCCTGGCAAATCGCTCTGTCGCTCGTGCTGATGCTCGCGACGATTGCGGCCTCGTTCTATGTCTGCGGACGCATCTATCGCATCGGCATCCTGATGTATGGCAAGCGGCCGTCACTCCGCGAACTGGCGCGATGGTACCGCCACGCTTGAAGCAAAATTCCGGTGCGACGATGTTTCACGTGAAACGTATGAAAGTTCAGGAGAGTTGGGGGGAACGAAACACGAATTGCCCGTATGGAACTGCGGCTCTAGCGTCTGTCATCCTCATCAGGGCAATAATATACTTGACTGACCTTGCCCTTGGTAATGAGGTGGCGTAATGTCCACCGACTACCAAAGGGCGAGGTGCTCGCGAATGAATACGTTTGGCAATATCAGCGTTGAAGGCGGAAAAACGCTCGGCGGAATTCTGAATGAAGGGCGACTTCGTGTGCCAGCAAATCAACGTGAATTTTCATGGAAACAAACACACGTTCGCGAACTGTTTCAGGACATTAAGCCGATAATAGACGACCGCAGCGGGCAGGAATACTTTCTCGGCACGGTAGTGGTGCTGCGCAACCCTCAAGACCCGAATCGCTACCGCACGGTCGTTGACGGGCAGCAACGGCTGGCTACGGTCGCCATTTTTCTAGCGGCAGTGCGTGACTACTTTGTCAGAGAAAACGACGACGACGGTGTTAAGTCTGTTGAGCCGGAATACCTTCTTAAAATCAAAATGCCGGAGCGGAAGATTATTCCGCAGCTACAGCTAAACGATAACGATCATAGTTTCTTTGAACATCGTGTACTTTCGAGAGCCGGTACGGATGAACGAAAGCAAGCCACACACGAGCGGCATCGATCTTCCCATCGCCTAATCCATCAGGCGGCTAATACTGCGTCCGATCAGGTAGCCAGTATTGTACGCGATGAGAAGTCAGAGAATCGCGCAGCGGCGCTCACGCGATGGGTTGACTTTTTCAGCAATCAGGCACGCGTGATTATGGTCATCGTAGAGGATGAAGCAGTTGCGTACACAGTATTTGAGACTATGAATGATCGCGGATTGGAACTCTCCGCTACGGACCTGATTAAGAATCGTCTGTTTTCTTTGTCTCAAGAACAACTGGACCAAACGAAACGCAATTGGGCGAAGATGTTGGGCATCCTTGAGAGCATTCAGTCCACTACCATCGTGAAAGATTATGTTCGGCACTATTGGATTTCAAAGCATGGTCGGACCCGCGCGCCAGTTCTTTTTAAGGCCATACGGGAAGAAGTCTCGAATCAGAAAAGAGCGATTGATTTTGCGGCCGAACTTGAAAAAAATGCCCTACAATACGTTGCTCTGCTGAATCCGGAAAATGAACTGTGGCATACCTTTCGTCCGATCATGAAGGACTACATTTCAGCGCTCACCACGCTCGACGTGAAGCAGATTCGTCCTCTGCTGATTAGCGTTCTCGCAGCATTTCCCAAGGGCGAGGCTATCAAGGCTTTCCGGTTGATGATCTCGATCTGTGTGCGGCTAATGGCAGCGGATCAACTAGGACGAGGATCGCTTGAAACAGAATATGAAAGCGCCGCGCTAGAGGTGTATGAGCGGAAGATCACCACGGCGGCCGCCCTAACCAACAAACTAAAGTCGATCATTCCGGCTGACAATAAGTTCCGCGAAGATTTTGCAACATTCGAGGTAACCAATGAGCCGCATGCGCGATACTTGCTGAAGGCTCTAGACGTAGCAGAGACCGGCTTAGCACTGACTGGCATGTCCTCAAAAGATGAACCCACTTTGGAGCATCTGCTTCCGCTTAATCCTAAACACTTGGCGGACTGGCCCTTCACATCTGAGGAACATGAAGATTATGTACACCAATTCGGCAACCAGGCGCTGCTCCCGAACGAATCAAACAGCACTGCTGGAAGCGAAAAGTTTACGGTCAAGCGTCTGATACTAGCGAGACAACCAAACCAACTCACTAAAGAGATCGGGCAGTTGACTGCATGGGGAAGGGGCGAGATAGACACGCGCCAGAAGAGACTGGCTGCAATCGCGACTAAGGCTTGGCCGTTGCGCGTCTGACAGGCTTACGCAATTTCTTGCGACCGCGATCGATTTCTTTGCTTGAAACGGTCAATATCGCCCGTGCCAAGTTGCGCAATTTGGCAAACGATTCCGTCGGCTCAAATCGTAAATCTCCTACCTTCGGCGATTTCACAATCGGCAGCTTACCACGACGCCGTCTGCCTCTCCACTGCTTATGCGGGTAAGGGTTCCGCTGTCGATTCGGTCTTGCCAGTCAGTTCGGCATACGTGAGCCGACGGCCAAGAACGGAACTGGCAACGCCGATGAAGCGCTCGCCGTCATTCGCCTTGCGCTCGTTAAATCGGTACGCCTGTTCATCGAGATAACGGAACAGGTGAAACGGCTCGACGCTGACGTAGGTTCCCTTCAGGCCGCGTTTCAGGAGGCTCCAAAAATTCTCGATCCGGTTCGTATGCACGTTCCCTTGAACCTAGGTTTCCGCGTGGTCAATGACCTTGTGAACGTAATTTTTGATCGAGGCCATGATAACCAGCCCAAGCGTCAGTGAAAACATACGAGCCACCCCGAACATACCGGCGCACGTGAGTCTTGAGCGCATCGCCTTGCGTGTTTGGTACATGAAGCAGACGGACCTTGGCGCTATGACGATCCAGCAGTCCCATCACGATTGCTTTTCCGGCCCCGCCCGTGCCCGTGATTTTGGCCTTCTTATCCTTGTGCATATTTCGAGCGAGGCCGCCGATAAAAGTTTCGTCCGCTTCAACCTCGTTGCCGTCGAATTGCGTGAGCGAACGATCCTGCATCGCGAGCTGGATGCGATGATCCATGAACCACGCGGTTTTCTGCGTCACGCCAAGACCACGCGCGATCTCATAACTGCTAATCCCATTCTTACAGTTGGCGATTAGCCACATTGCAGTCAGCCACTTGTCGAGTCCAATTGGCGAGTCCTCGAAAATCGTTCCGACCTTGAGCGAGAACTTTGCGCGTGGATGCTTCGCATAGCATTTCCAGAGTCGCGCCTTTTCGAGATACTTAACCTTGTCGGCTCCGCACGTCGGGCATCGGACCTTGCCGTCCGGCCAGCGCATCTCGATCATGAAACGCTGGCAGTTCTCGAAGTCCTTGAAATACTGAATCGCTTGCTGGAGCGTGCTTGGAGCCTTCATGCTTCAAACGTAGCAAATGGAGCGTGGTCAGTCAAGTATATTATTGCCCTCATCGGCAACTCCCCTTTGTCATTCAGAGCGTAGCGAAGAATCCCGGATTTTTGCTCGAGCCGTCTGCACCCTCACCACCCTCTCTATCGTAGAGCGATTCGGCCCTTCGGCCCGAAGTCGGCTTCGCGGCTGCCGCGCTTCGGCGGCCTCTCCCGCAACGAAGGGCGAGTATGCCGAACTTGACTAGAGCAAGTCGAGCGGCCATACTCGTCTCGTCTTTTCGGGAGAGGGGCAATGCTGTCTCTCGCTCATAGCCGGACGCGATCGCGCTTCCGCATGGGGGGAGAAATTCCCTCTATGCGGA
>NZ_JAUSKL010000021.1 GCF_030646925.1 Candidatus Binatus sp.
GTATCTCCTGGCGCGCTGAACCGCAGGCAGGCATTACTAGCAGATCGATCTCGATATGGCGGGCGCTTTGGCGAGCGCAGCCGCGGTAAGCGCGACAATCGGCATCCGCGGAAAGTTGCGTTGCTGTCTCCCAATCGCGAATCGTGCGCGTTGCTTCGAGCCCGTCCATCACCGGCTTCTGGATATCCATCAGCACGGGATCGTAGCTTCCGGCCTTGCTGGTCGACTGCCGGATGCCTCTCTCTAGGGAGTTCGGCGGCGGAACACCAATACGGAACATGGCGCGAGCCGCGCCAGCTTCTCGGCGACGCTGCCGATCATGATGTGCTGAGGCCCGGTCCGGCCGTGCGTCGCCAGCATGATCAGATCGATCTGATGCTCTTTGGCGTAGGCGGCTAGCTTGGGCACCGGCGGTCCGATTTCCGCGTAAATGATTACTTTCGGCGAGTTCGCGAATTGTTCTTTCTTGATGCGCGATAGCTCCTGCTCCGATTCGTCGAGCATCAGCGTCTCGCGAACCTGTTCTCGCGATTTCTCGAGCAGCGCGAAGTGGGGGGCGACTATATGCACGATATGCAACTCAGCGTTCACATCCTGCGCCAGTTCCATCGCTCCGCGCAGTGTGTCCATCGAGAAATCCGAGAAATCGATCGGAGCAAGGATTTTTCTGATTTCCTGAATCATCGCATGCCTCCCGGAATGAATTTGGGCGATCTTATCACGCCCGCAGGCCAGACCTGCAAACCGGTTCGCATCTGTGCCATTGTCCGGTTGATCGCAAATCGAATCGCCGAAACGGGCTTGAGAGAGGGCGCCGGGATATGAAAGGAACCGTATTTCATGGGCCTCGCGACGTGCGCGTCGAACGGTTCGAAGATCCGTCGCTCAAGACTCCCGAAGACGCGATTGTAAGAATCACGCGCGCGGCGATCTGCGGCTCGGATTTGCACTTCTATCACGGCGCGTTCCCGATCGAGCCGGGCTTCGTGCTCGGGCACGAGGGCGTCGGCGTGATCGAGGAAGTCGGCAGGTACGTCGGCCGGTTGAAGAAGGGGCAGCGCGTGGTGGTCTCGGGCCTGGTCGCGTGCGGCGGATGCTTCTTCTGCCGGCGCGGACAGCCGTCGCAATGCGCCGAGAGCGGCTCGGCGGTTTTTGGCTACGGCAAAGCTTCGGCGGGCAAACTCGGATGGCTCGGCGGCGAGCAATCGGAGGCGGTGCGAGTGCCGATGGCGGACTACACCTGCTATCCGCTGTCGGACGCGATCGACGACGACGCAGCGGTTTTTCTCGCGGACATCCTGCCGACGAGTTTTTTCGGCGCCGTCAACGGCAATATCCGTCCCGGCGATACGGTCGCGATTTTCGGCTGCGGTCCGGTCGGCCTCTGCGCGATCATGAGCGCGAAGCTGTTCGGACCGGCGGAAGTGATCGCGGTCGATAGCATCGCGTATCGATTGGAGCTGGCGCGCAAACTAGGCGCGTATCCGGTGAACCTGGGCGAAGCGCAGGCGACGATTCTCGCGCGGACGGAAGGGCGCGGCGCAGACGTCGCGATCGCGGCGGTCGGCAACGAGGGCGCGCTCAACGCGACGATCATGTCGGTGCGCGGCGGCGGAACGGTATCGGTGATCGGGGCATTCGGCGCGCCGTCGTTCAATTTTCCGATTGGGCACGCGTTCGGGCGCGATCTGACGTTCCGGATCGGGCTCGCGAACATCAATGCGCACATTCCTGAACTGGCGCGATTAATCGAGCGCGGCGCGCTCGATCCGCGGCCGTTGATTAGCCACGTCCTGCCGCTCGACCAGGCCGCGAAGGGATACGAAATCTTCGACGCGCGCACCGACAATGTAATGAAGGTGCTGCTCAAACCTTGACGCGCCGCGGGCATCAGTGACTATTCGAGTGAGGTTTCGAAAATGGCGGACTCAATACTCAAAATTAGAATCGAAGGCGAGTTGGCGTATATCGGGTTGAACCGGCCCGAAAAGCGCAACGCGATCAATCAGGCGATGCTGCGCGCGATTCCCGAAGCGCTTGACGAAGTCGATCGGCCCGAGGTGCGCGCGATCATTCTTTACGGCGAAGGCCAGGCGTTCTCAGCCGGAATCGATTTCACTTCGCTCGCGAACGATACCGGCGCGAAAGGCGGCGCAGGCGGCGGCCCGGACATGCCGCGGTTCCGGCGCTTCGTGCACGAGTCGCAAGCGTCGCTCAACCGCCTCGAGAGCATCGAGAAGCCGGTGATCGGCGCGCTGCATGGCTTCGTCGGCGGACTTGGATTGGAACTCGCGCTGGCCTGCGATGCGCGGATCGCGGCGGTCGGCTCGCGGCTCGGGATGCCCGAAGTGCGTATCGGGCTGGTGCCGGATGTCGGCGGGACGACGCGTCTCACGCGAACCGTCGGCTATGCGCGCTCGAAGGAATTGATCATGACGGCGCGCATGATCGGCGCTGAGGATGCGGAACGAATCGGACTGGTGAATCGGGTCGTTGCCGACGGCGCGCATATCGCGGCGGCAGAAGAGCTGGCGCGCGAGATGGCGCGCAACGCACCGATGGCGGTCGGGCTCGCGAAGCGCATCATCGATCGCGGCTACGGCCTCGACAAGATGACGTTTCAGGAACTCGAAGTGCTCGCGCAGAGTTCGCTGTTGATGACCGAGGATTTCAAAGAGGGCGCGAGCGCACTGGCAGAGCGGCGCGATCCGCGCTTCAAGGGGCGCTGAGCCGAATCTCGAAGCCCGTTTCGAAGAGCTCGCCGGGGCGGAGCGTCCGCATCCCGGCGTCGATGCCGCGGGCCGCGAGATTGAAGGCGTCGGGCGCGCAGGTGTAGGGCTCGAGCGCGACGACGGGATTGTCGGGCGGGGCATAGACGACGAAATTGCGGAACGCCGGATCGGCGAGCACGTCGATTGCGATTTTTCCTGCGGGATCGATCAATCGCGCGCGCGGTTTCGCCGAGTCGCTCGGCGTCGTCATGCGAAAGGCGTCGTCGTAGGTGAGCGAATCGAGCCGGCGCGGCGCGCGCAAATCGTACTTGCCCGCGAGAGATTCTGTCGCGCCAGTCGGGACGAACCGCGAATCGAGCGGCCATCGCGCGTCGGCGTCGAGTTGAACCAGCATCGCGGCTCGCAATCCGGATGGATCGAGCGGCGCGTGAAAGTAAGGATGTGCGCCGAAGCCGAAAGGCATCGCAGTGTCGCCGGTGTTCCTGATTCGCACGCGCAGGCGAAGGCCATTTCCGATTTCGTAATCAAGTTCGAGCGCAAATGGCCATGGCCAAACCGCCGCAATTTCAGGATGCTCGGCGGAATCGAGAATCGCGCTGATGAAGTACGGACCGCGCCGTGCAACGCGAAAAGGTTTCTCGCACGCGAAGCCGTGAATCGAGTTGCCGCGCGCCGATTCGTTCATCGGTACGCGATACTCGCGGCCGTCGAAGGTGAAATGCGCGCCGGCGATTCGCCCCGGCCATGGAAACAGGATTGGGATTCCGCCGCGATGAGGATGCGCGCGCCACGACTCGGGGCTCGTTGGGCCCGCGATCACGTCGAGCGCGCCCACCTTATAACTGAAGCATTGGAATCCCGCGTCCGGGACAATCACGGCGCGCTCGGCTTGAGCTTCAATCGCAATCAATTCCATCGGCCAAGTCTAACGCGCCCAAGCGGCGGGTGAGAAATCCGGTCAAACGATCGGGGGCAATGTGCAGGTCAGAAAGGTGCGCTTCGAACGCGGATTGTACGTCCATCGGTTGTGCGGCGAGCGCGGCAGGAAAAAGGCGCCTGCCGCCGAACCGCGCGTGCAGAACTGGATCAGTTAGCGATCGCGGCCACCGCGCCGTTCGCCTCCTCCGCCCCCGCCACCTCCACCGCCGCCACCGGCGCGCGCCTGCGCCTCGTTGACGCGAATCGGCCGGCCCTTGATATCCCTGCCGTTCAGTTTTTTGATGGCGCCTTCAGCCGCGTCGTCAGTCGCCATTTCGACGAACCCGAACCCTCGCGAGCGATTCGTCGCGCGATCGATGATGACTTGTGAGCTGTCCACCTTGCCCGCTTCGGAGAATACGTCGAGCAGGTCCTGATCGGTGACCGTCCACGCCAGATTCCCAACATACAGTCTGCGGCCCATTACCCTTCTCTCCTGGCGCGCTGTAGTCGATACCCGGCGGGCAAACTGTCTATAGCAACTGGCAGTCTATGGCCTGAACTGTCGTGCGGACAATCAAGCGGCGGGGCAACCTCTTCGGCGCGCATCTTATCCCGATTCCGGCCATGCTTATAGCACCGTGTCACGACTAACAACAGTGCTTTTCGGGCGCGGACCGAATTTTTTTCGAGTACTCAGAAGGCGCCGGCCGGGGCGACCAAGTATCGGTCAGCTATGCGGCGCTTGAGGTGTTAGCAAGAGATTGCGCATCCGAGTGACTATAGCCATTTGAGCCGCTTTGCTCCCGAGTAGCTAACGGTGCGGCGACAATCGGGATCGGCAGTGAGACTTCATCGGCCTTGCCATGATACAGGGTAATTCTCTATAAGTTGGTCAATAGTGTTTATGCAGGTTTACGGAAAGTAACCGTTATTCGATTTCTCGACGAATCAAAGCAATCCGGAAAGTGACAAACGAGCAAACAGAGTGTCGATAACTCAACTGTCTGGAGGTGTTCATCCATGCTACTCGAAGGCAAAGTTGCAATCGTAACGGCGGGCGCCGGCGCGGGTATCGGGCGGGCAGTGGCTACGCGGTTTCTCGAGGAGGGAGCGGAGGTCGTGGTGACCGACGCGCATCCGCGGCGGACCGTCGAAGTCGCCGCGGAACTTGGCAAGCAGTTCAAGCGCGAGGTGATGGGCATCGCGGTGGACGTGCAGCAGCGCTCGCAAATCGAGGACGCGGTCGCGCAGGCAGTCGCGAAGTATGGAAAAATCGACATCCTGTTCAACAACGCCGGCATCAACAAGCTCGAGCCGATCTGGGAGTGCAAGGATGAAACCTGGGACTTGGTGATGAACATTTGCCTGCGCGGGACGTTCTGGATGATTCGGGCAGTGCTGCCGCACATGATGAAATCCGGCAAGGGCGTGATCGTAAACATGGCGTCGGCGGCCGGATGGATCGCGGCGGGCGACGGCGAGGCGCCTTACTGTGCGGCCAAGGCCGGAGTGATGGGGCTGACGCGCGCGGCGTCGGCGGAGCTCGCGGGCAAGGGAATCCGGGTGAACGCAATTGCGCCGGGCGTCATCTACAATGAATTCCTGGAACGAATCTATCCGCCGGGAATGTTCGAAGCCGCGAGGAAGCGCAATCCGCTCGGACGCCTGGGTGAACCGCGCGATGTAGCTAATCTCGCGCTCTTTCTGGCTAGTGACATGTCGTCCTACATTACCGGCGAAGTGGTCAGTATCAGTGGCGGATCTGTAGTAGTACCTTGAATGATGCGAGTAGGTTTGCGCGATGACTACAACGATTGAGATGCTATATCCATTCGCCGGGGAATCAGACAATCAGAGAATTGATGAATGCTTGTAGTGTTGATACTGATTGTGTAGGTTAATCTGCGATATCCACTGATTATTGCCGGAGGAGATTGCATATGCCGCGAAAAAGCGCAGGTGGAGGCTCATCCGCATTCGAGCAAGTTCAAAAGCAGGCGCGCGGATTACTAGTCAATCTGCGCAAGGAAATACGTAGTAAGGAATCCGAACTGAGTAAACTCAAGGAAGAGGAAGCGCGGCTCGGAACATTGATCGGACGGGCCAGCGCGGCATCGAACGGGATGCTCGGTGGATCGCAGGGGCGGGTCAACTGGAAGAGCGTGTTCTCGCAGTTGCCAAAACAGTTCAAGGCCTCCGATGTCCGCAACGTACGCGGGCTCAAGGGCAAGCGGCCGTCGGAGATCTTTGCGGCGATCACGCGCTGGATCGATGCTGGGGTGGCGAAGCGCCGGGCGCGCGGCGTGTACGAGAGAGCGTGATCGGGCACGCGCGCCCAATAGCCATACTGGCTCGTCGATGCTGAAACAGCGCCATCGATGACGCACTAGCCGACCGCGAAGGATTCGCGCGCGAGCACGATCAAGGAAGTATCATTTTCCGAAAATGCGTTAGCCAGTACATTCGCATTCTCTGATCAGGCGATTCTGCCCTGATTGCGCTTTTTGGTCCGCGCTTGTATATCGGACCGCTCCCGAATCTGTATATCTTCAAAGTTCTGAAATACTCAGCCGAATAGTGAGATCACGTGGCCGTAAAGACGATTGAATGGCGTGACAACAGCGTCCGGATGATCGATCAGCGATTACTCCCCGCGCGCGAAGTAGTCAGGACTTATCGCGACTACAAGGGCGTCGCGGAAGCAATCCGCACGATGGTGATTCGCGGAGCGCCGGCAATCGGCGTGGCGGCGGCGATGGGAGTTGCGCTGGGCATCAGGAATACCGCGCACGCGCAAGCGAGCGCGCGATTCGCGATGGTCGCGAAAGCGCTCAAAGCGACTCGGCCAACTGCGGTTAACCTTGCGTGGGCGATCGATCGGATGGGCCGCGTGCTCGAAGCGAATCTGGAACTCGATGCTGGCGAGTTGTTTCGAGCAATGCGGGCGGAAGCGATCGCGATCTACGAGGAAGATTTGGCGGTGAATCGCTCGCTCGGGAAATTCGGCAATGAGCTGGTCGGCGATCCGGCGACGATTCTGACGCACTGCAATGCCGGCGCGCTCGCGACTGCGGGCTACGGTACCGCGCTCGGCGTGGTGCGGGCGGCGCGCGACTCGGGAAAAAATATCCAGGTGTACGCCGACGAGACTCGGCCCTTTTTGCAGGGCTCGCGGCTGACCGCCTGGGAACTGCGCAAGGATCGCATTCCGGTAACGATAATCGCCGACAGCATGGCGGCGACTGTGCTCTCGCAAAAGAAAATCGATTGTGTGGTGGTCGGCACCGATCGCACTGCGGCCAACGGCGACGTCGCGAACAAGATCGGCACTTATCCGCTGGCCGTGATGGCGCGGCGGCACGGCGTGCCCTTCTACGTCGCGGCGCCGCTCTCGTCGATCGATTTGAATTGCCCGAACGGCGCGGCGATTCCGATCGAGGAGCGGGCGGCGAGCGAGTTGACTGAATTCGGCGGAAAGCGAATCGCGCCCGCCGGCGTGCTCACTTACAATCCGGCGTTCGACGTGACGCCCGCCGAGTTGGTGACGGCGATCATCACCGAACGCGGCATCGCCTATCCGCCGTACACGAAGAGTTTGCGCGCGCTCAAGGAAAAGAGCTGAACGTATGCGATTGCGCGACCGTTATTCCTCGAGATGGTCGAGGTATTCGGCAAGTCCGTAGCCGATCTTCCCGTCCCAGTTCCACTCGGTCATGCCTTCTGCGATTCGAGTGACTATTCCGGCGCGGCGATTGCGCAGCGGAATAATAGACAAGATTTTTCCCGAAATGACTATTGGTGCCGCGCCGTTGGCGGTCTGGCAAGTCACCTTGATTTCGTCGTGAAGCTGTTGCTCGCCGGTGAACTGAGTATCGATATCGACCTTAATGATGTTGAGATTGGGTTGGCCCTTGCGCGCGATGAATCCGCCCGGACGCACGCTGCCGTCGCGATTGACGGTAATCGTCGCCATCCCGCCCAGGCCTTCGTCAAAGTTCATTGTGAGCCAGCGGTAGTATTTCGGCGCTTGCCAGTAACGCGGTCCCCAACTGTGATCGCGGAGTCCTAGTCCGTCGATTTGGAATTCGCGCTGCTCGCCTCCGGCCGAGAGAGTGAGTATTCCGGTAGCGTGGCCGAGTTGTTCGAAATGTCCGCGGGCAAATTCGGCGCCGCCCTCGACTGACGATTTTATCGAAGCCCAAGTGCCGTCCTCGGCCTTCTCGCGCAGCTCGCCGCCCCACCCCGGTGACGTGGCGCGATAGTCGAGCTCGAGTTTCGCACGCGAGTATGGATTGCTCTTGAATGCCAGCGCCGGATCGGCCATCTCGAGCGGATTTTTCAGGATGCAGACCTTGCCGTTGTAGCTGATCCGATGGTGATCGAAATTTTTCACGACCTCGAACTTCGCGCCGCCCGCGTCGTGCGCATCGTTGTTTTTGATCTCCGGCCGCTGAAACATGAAGCCGACCGTGTGGTCCGGCAGGTAGAGGCATACGGTCATTTCGGCGTAGCCTTCGTTGGCGCGATTGCCGAGGCGAATGAAGCCGCCGACGCGGCGGGCGCGATCGAAGAAATTGTAGTACGCGCTTTCGTTGAAGTTGGATTCGCCGGTGTTGGCGTGCATCAGATCGTCCTGCTCCAGCAGCATCACTTTGCGTTCGGCCATGATCGTGCTCCTTTCAGTTGCGAATTTTTCCCCGCGCGGCGATATCGCTTTCGAGGTAGCGGGGGTTTGCAATTCTGAGCTTGTCTTCGACGCTGCGGCGAACCAGCGCGAGCACTTCGGCGCGCCATGCTCCGCTGTCGGCCGCGCCAGCGCGGATCTTTTCGCTCAGTTCCGCGTTGAGCTTGGACGCCGCCTTGCAAAGATCGTCCAGGCTGTGCACATGAGGTTCGGGATGCGCGAGCAATTTGGACAACGCACGGACCTCGCTGCGCACGAAGGGATCCTCGAGCTTGATTTCGCGCGCGACGATGCGCATCACGTTGGCGACCACGCGCGATTGGAACTGGCGCTGGCCTTCGAGAATCGGCACGATCTCGCGATCGACGAAATCGGCCGCCGCTTCGAGCAATTCTATTGAAGTTGGTCTATCCTGCATCGGCGATTACTCAGAAGGCGAGCGGATTAGTCAGTTGCTATTCAATTAGATTAAGCAGTTCGAGTTCGGTCTCGGCCGTGCGGCGGCCGATACTGGCAAGCTCGACGCTGTTGACGAATTTGTCCATATGCCGGCGCGCCTGGCTGATCGTGATGATACCCCAGCGCAAATTGCCGAAAACTTCCCAGAAGCGCGCCGCTTCCGGATCGACCGCCACGCCGCTCGCCTTCTCGTACGCCGCGAAAAAATCCTCGCGCGTGCCGAGGCCGCCGACTGGCATCTGATCGTTGCCGAAGCGCCACGCGCGCACGCACATCCATCCGACGTCTTCCATCGGATCGCCGATGTGCGCGAGTTCCCAATCGAGAATCGAGCGCACGCCCTCGGGCCCAAAAATCACGTTACCGATTCGATAGTCGCCGTGGACCAGCGTCTTGCGCGGAGTTTTTGGAATTCGTCCGAGCAACCATCGAAAGGCCAGCTCGAACGTCGGATGCGGTTCCAGCGCGAGTTGGCGAAAATTATCTTCATAACGCCGGACTTCGGTGAGCGCCGCGTTGTCGCCCGGCTCGGAAAGAAAGCCAAGCTGATGCGCGACGGGATCGACGCGATGAATGCGCGCGAGGATGTCCGCAAGCTGCGCGGGCATCGCGGCGCGGGCCTTCGAGTAGGCGTCGTCGCGGAGCAGGCGCCGCGCAAGGGTCTCGCCCTCGACACGCTCCATGATGAAAAACGAGGAGCCCAGCACCGCGGGATCTTCGCAGATCCAGAACACCTCGGGCACCGGCACGCCTTCTTCGAAGGCGGCGCGGATAACCAGGAATTCATCACGGCGATTCGACGCGATATTGTGCGCGCCCGGATCCTGCCGCATCACCATGCCGCGCCGCGTCACTTCGGCGCCGCGCTCCATGGTGCAATCGAAGGAGTAGATCTCGCGCGATGCTCCGCCCGGCATCTTGCGGAAATTTTCGATCGTGACTTTATCGAACGGCCCCTGCGCGCGGATGAAATCGGTCAGCCGCTCAGTCAGTTCGTTGTTATCCATTCAGTGAATCTCGAGCTCCGATCCGATGAAAAGCTCTAGCACAAACTTTCAGCGCTGCGCATGATCAAGTTCGATGACCCACTACCTGCGCGATGCCGTCGCCGAGCAGATTGAAGCCGAGGATCGCGACGCCGATCGCGATACCGGGCGCGGTCGTGAGGTGCGGCGCGACCAGCAGGAACGCGCGGCCGGCGTCGAGCATGTTGCCCCAGCTCGGCGTCGGCGGCATCGCGCCGAGGCCGAGAAATGAGAGCGCCGCTTCGGCGCCGATGATGCCGCCGATGCCAAACGTTGCCTGCACTGCCAGCGGGCCGACGATGCCGGGAAGCAGATGCCGGAATAGCAATCGCGACTGGCGGGCGCCGAGGGTTTCGGCCGCGAGTACGTATTCACGTTCGCGCAGAGTTAGTACTTCGCCGCGGACGATTCGCGCATAGCCAGTCCATCCCATCGCGCTCAGAGCGATTACCAGGTCGAGCAGTCCGGGTCCGAGAATCGCCGCGAGCGCAATAGCCAGTAGTATTCCGGGAAACGCCAGTACGATATCAACTGCGCGCATCACTAGATTATCAATTCGCGGGCCGGAGAGCGCAGCGGCGCCACCGATCAGGCTCCCCACGATTAGCGAGAGCGCGACCACCGCGGCGGAGATCGAGAGCGAAAGTCGCGCACCCCACAGCACGCGCGCGAGCACGTCGCGTCCGAGCGCGTCGCATCCAAATGGATGAGCGAGACTCGGGCCGGCCAAAGAATTAGCCAGATCAATAGCCAGTGGATCGACGCGGAATACTAGTGGGCCGAGAATTGCGGACGCGATCAGCACAATGACTATTGCGATTCCGATCAACAGCGAAGGATTTCGGCTCGGCGGAGTCACGAGACCCTCACGCGGGGATCGACGAGTGCGTATATAAGATCGGTCGCCAGGTTCACCACGACGTAGGTGAGCGCAAATGCCAGGACGCATCCTTCGACAGTTGGATAATCGCGCGCGCCGATCGCGCTGATCAGCAGGCGGCCGAGGCCGGGCCAGGAAAAAATCATCTCGGTGATGAGCGTGCCGCTCAAAAGCGCGCCCATCTGCAAGCCGACGATGGTGATGACCGAGGTGAGCGCGTTTTTCAGGCCGTGGCGAATTAGCGCCGCTCGTTCGCTGAGGCCTTTGCTGATCGCGGTGCGCATATAGTCGCTCTCGCGCACGCCGATCAAGCTTTGGCGGAGCATCCGCGCGATGATCGCGGCGAGCGCGGTGCCAAGCGTGATCGCGGGCAGGACCAGGTGCGAGAAACCGCCGCGTCCGGTGAGCGGAAGCCAGCGCAGATCGAGCGAGAAGAGAATCATCAGCAGCGGGCCGAGGTAGATGTGCGGCACCGAGATGCCGAGAATCGCGAAACCCATCGCGGCGATATCGCCGACGCCGCCCGGCCTCGAACCCGCGATAATACCGAGCGGAAATGCAATCAGGAGTGCGACCAGCATCCCCGCCGCGGCCAACTCGATGGTGGCAGGATACCGTTCGGCGATGATGCGTGAGACGGGTCTACGGTACGAAATCGATTCGCCGAGATCGCCGACCGCGAGTCCGCCGAGATAGTCGATGTACTGTTCGACGATGGGGCGGTCGAGGCCGAGTTGATGGCGCATCCCTTCGATGTCGGCGGGGGCCGCCGTCTCGCCGAGCATCGCGATCACGGGGTCGCCGGGCACCAGATGAATGATCGCGAAGGTGAGCGTGGCGACGCCGAGTGCGACCGGGATCAATGCGAGCAGACGCCGCGCGAGATATCCAATCACTCGGCGGGCTCCGCAGCGCCGGGTTCCTGGAGCGTCAGCGTCGCCAGCGAGATCAAGCTGCCGTTCGGATACGGCGTGAAGCCGCGCAACTCGCGATTCATGACCGCGATGGTATCGTCCCACCAGAGCGACACGTACGGCAAATCCTCGGCGGCGAGTCGCTGCACCTGCGCGTAGATATTTTTGCGCGCCGCCAAATCGAGAGTGCTATCTCCGCTCTCGACCAGACGATCCATTTCGGGATTCGAGTAATAGCCGCGATTCATCCCGTGCGGCGGCGTCATCTTCGAATCGAATACCATGTAGTAATGATGCGGGTCGTTGATGCCGACCCAATTCATCGAAGTGAGATCGAAATTGCCGCGCTGGATGTCGCTGTAGAACGTCGCGAATTCGTTGCTGCGAATATCGAGTGAGATACCAACCCGCTTGAGCATGGCTTGCAGCGCTTGCGCAAAGTTCAATTGCTCGGGCGTGGTTTTGTAAACGAACCGGAGACGGCGCATCCCGCCGGGACCGCGCGGATAGCCGGCCTGGTCGAGCAATGTATTCGCCCTTGCGAGATCGTAGTTGTAAACCGGCAAATTATCTTCGTATGCCCAGTTCTCCGGAGCGAGTAATCCAGTTGCTGCGCGGGCGCCGCCTCTTATCATCGACTGGATAATCGAAACGCGATCGATTGAGTATGCAATTGCGCGTCGTACACGGACATCGCGAAGGTACGGATCGTGAAAGTTAAAGGCGAGATAGCGATAGCTACTCCCGGGCGACTTGCTAATCGCGAGATGCGGCTGTTTGCCGAGATAGGGTAATACGTCGGGCTGGATATTGTTCTCGGAAAAATCGGCAACGCCTTCCGTAAGCTCGAGCGCACGGACGGTCGGATCCGGCACGACCTTGAAGAACAAGGTGCGAGGACCGGCGGCTGGAGCGGGGAAATAGGGATTGCGCTCGAGCACGATGGATTCGTCGCGGCTGAAACTCGTCATGCGAAACGGCCCCGCACCTGGCGGAGCGATCGCGACCGATCGCGCGGGCAGCGGAGTGCCGTCGGGGACGATATTCTGCAGCGCGAATTCGAGCGCTGGCGCATAGGCGTCCGTGGTCTTCATCTCGATTGTGTAGTCATCGACGGCGGTGACGGCTTTCAGTTGCGACAGACCGGCGCGCTTCGGCGTCATCGTTTCGGGCGCGAGAATCGAGTCGAAAGTATATTTCACGTCGCGCGCAGTCAGCGGACGGCCGTCGCCGAAGCGCACGCCGCGGCGAAGATGGAAAACGATCGTCGTCGCATCAGGACGCTCGAAACTCTCCGCGAGGCGCCCGACAAACTGGCCGTTGCGATCGATGCGGAGCAGCGAGTCGAATATCAGTTCGTTGATTCGCGATGAAAGAATGTCAGTGGCAAAGCGCGGATCGGTCGAGATTGGCGAGCCTTCGATATCGACCTGGATCGTAGCCACCGAGCGATGACCGGTCGCGTCGCCGCAGGCCGAAGTCGCGAGCAGTGTCAAAACGAGCAGGCGCGCATGCCACCGCCTCCCAGCACTCATCGTCCTCATCCGCATCGAAATCCGCAGCGGCCGTTTTGGCTTCATCGCTATCGGCGCGATAATAGCAGAAGGATAGCGTCCTTTCGCTTCGGGAGAGCATCGATGAATCAAGAATGGCGGTCGAAAATCCGGCTTCGCCAGGGCGACCTGACCGGGGCGCCGGTGGACGCAATCGTGAACGCGGCGAATAACGACCTGATGCTGGGCGGCGGCGTCGCGGGCGCTATCCGGGCCAAGGGCGGCCCGAGTATTCAGGCCGAATGCAACGCGATCGGGCGTATCGCGCTGGGGGAGGCGGCGATCACAGGCGCAGGATGGCTTAAGGCGCGGCACGTGATCCATGCGGCGAGCATGCGGCTGGGTGAATCGACGTCAGAGGAGAATTTGCGCCGCTCGACGCGGAATTCGCTGAAGCTCGCGGCGGAAAATTCGCTCAAGTCGATCGCGTTTCCGGCGATCGGCACCGGGATCGCAGGATTTCCGATCGAACGATGCGCGCAGGTGATGCTGGAAGAAGTGCGCGATCACTTGAAGCAATCGACGACGCTGGAATTGGTCGAATTCGTGCTGTTCGATCAAAATTCATTGCACATTTTCGAGAAAGCGCTCGCGTCGATGAAAGACTCGTGATTGCGCCGCGCACTTGACCACTTGGCGCCGCAGTAGGAATCTTGCGAGAATCGTCAGGATTCAACCAACTTGCCGCGAGGTACCCCGCGTGAAGCCTTACACATTCGAGCAGAGCGAAGCGCTCATGCAGCGCGCCAAAAAAGTCGTCCCGGGCGGAATCTACGGGCATCAGACGCCGCTCTTGCTGACCAGGGGCGCCTACCCGTCGTTCTTCGCGCGCGGCGAGGGCTCGCACATCTGGGACGTCGATGGCAACGAGTACATCGACTACATGTGTTCGTATGGCCCGATCGTGCTGGGCCATCGCCATCCCAAAGTAGAAGAGGCGGCCGCACGACAGATGAATCTCGGCAGTTGCTTCAACGCGCCGGGTCCGGTGTGGGTCGAGTTGGCGGAGCATCTGGTGTCGATCACGCCGTTCGCCGATTGGACCGTGTTCGGCAAGAACGGCTCGGACGTATGCACGTGGGCGACCGAAGTTGCGCGCCACGCGACGGGCCGCAGCAAAATCGCGATGTGCGCGGGCGCGTATCACGGCGCGCATGCGTGGTGCACGCCGGTGCCGAGCGGGGTCACGCCGGAGGATCGCGCCAACATGGTCTATTTTCGCTACAACGAACTCGAGAGCCTGCGGCAAGCGGTCGATGAGAATCGCGGCAAGATCGCGGGCGTGATCCTGTCGCCGTTCAAGCATGACGCCGGCCACGATTCGGAGCTGCCGGTGGAAGGATTTTTGAGCGGCGTGCGAACAATTTGCGACGACAACGGGATCGTATTCATCCTCGACGACGTGCGCGCCGGATTCCGTCTGCACATGGGCGGCTCGGGCGAATTGTTTGGCGTGCGTCCCGATCTATCGACCTACTGCAAAGCGATTGCGAACGGGTATCCGCTTTCGGCGTGTCTCGGCCGCGACAGTTTGAAGCAAGCGGCGCAGGAAGTTTTCTTCACCGGTTCGTATTTCACCAGCGCGGAGCCGATGGCGGCGAGCCTCGCGACCTTGAAGGAGCTGCAGGCGAGCAACGGCATCGAGCGGATGCGCACGATCGGCGAGATGCTGCGCGCGGGATTGCTCGAGCAGGCGCGCGGCGCAGGCCTCGAGGTGGTGTACTCGGGGCCGCCTTCGCTTCCCTACATGACGTTCAAGGCGGACGCGGGTCACTTCGATCGGGCCAAGGTGTTCTGTGGCGAATGCTCGCGCAACGGCGTTTACTTTGCGCCGCGCCACAACTGGTTCATCTCGGCGGCGCACACGGAGCGCGATATCGAGCAGACGCTCAACGTCACCGAGCGCGCGTTCAAGGTGGTGCGCGATCAGTTCGGCGCGTAACGCCGCCGGATCAGATCGAAGGCCACTTGTCGTTCCACGGGCGCGCCTGTTCGTAGGCGTAGGACGCCTGCAATACCAGGTCCTCGCGATAACGCTCGGCGACAATCTGTAAGCCGCACGGCAATCCAGCGTCGGTGAATCCAGCACGAACCGACGCGCCGGGATGTCCGCTCAAGTTGAACGGATAGGTGAACACCACCGCTTCGAGAATGTCCTTCAGCGGATGACCATCGATCTCGCTCGGCGGTGGTCCGGCGGCGGCGAATGCTTCGGTCGGCAGCGTGGGCGTCATCAGCAGATCGAACCGCTCGAATACGCGCCGGCACCATTCATTGAATTCGAGGCGACGCCGATACGCCGCGCCATAGTGCTGCCAGGTGACGCGGGCCGCGCCTTCGGTGCCGCTCAGAAACGCGCGGCCGAAATCGGCGCGATGCTCGTCGATATATCCGTGCAGCATCGCGTAGCTCTGCGAGCCGCCAAGCCGCATCCAGTCCTTACCGGTCTCCGGCACGTCTTCTTCGAGCACGGTCACGTCATGCCCCAAATCCTTGAACACGGCGACTGCCTTTTCGACTTCGCGGAGCACCTCGCGCTGAACGTGATGGCCGAAGTCGCGATGAAACGCGATGCGCAGTTTTTTGGGGAGACGCTCCAGAGTTGCCGCGTAGGAAATTCCCGGAGGAGGCACCGAATCGGGATCGATCGGATGATAGCCGGCGACCGCATCCATGTAGATCGCGGCGTCGCGCACGGTGCGCGTGAGCGGCCCGTACACCGCGGTATCGTTCCACTGCTGCATCCCGAGCATCGGATCGAGCGGAATGCGGCCCTTGGTGGGCTTCAGCCCGTAGCATCCGGTGTAGCACGCGGGAATGCGGACGGAGCCGCCGCCATCGGAGCCGGTCGCGAGCGGCACGACGCCGCCGGCAATCGCAGCCGAGCTTCCGCCCGACGATCCGCCGGGAGTGCGCGCGACGTTCCACGGATTGCGCGTCACGCCAAAGAGTAAATTCTTGGTGAAGCCGGTGTAGCCGAACTCGGGTGCGTTGGTTTTGCCGATCACGATCGCGCCGGCCGCCTTGAGGCGCGACACCTGCACCGAATCCGACGCGGGCCGGTTGTCCTTGAATGGCTTGGAGCCGAAGGTGGTCGGCAAGCCCGCGACGTTTTCGAGATCCTTCACGCCGAGCGGGAGGCCGGCGAGCGGTCCGACCTCTTCGCGGCGCGCGATTTTTTCATCCAGCGCGCGCGCGTCGCGCATCGCCTGGTCGCCTCTGAGCGCGCAGAATGCATTGAGCTTCGGATTCGTTTGCTCGATTCGCTTGATAGTCAGATCCATCAGCTCGCTGGGCTTCAGCTCACGGTTCCGAATCATCGCGGCGAGTTCGTAAGCGGATTTCCAATAAAGTTCGGACATTGCGGAACCTCCCGCGCGCCGGGCGCATCTTCCAAAGGAAAGGAGCTGAATCGGCGGCCGTGTGGATACTTACTACGATCGGTCGCAGCCGACAAAGGGACCCGGCCGGCCGGTTCAATTGACTGCCTAACGGCCGTTAGATAGATTTGGCCGATGGCGATGCGTGGCAATCCGAAAGATTCCGCGTCGCGCGCGGGAAGCAAGGTCGTCGAGTTGCGGCGGACGCCCGATACGCGCGACCGCGTGCTGCAGGTGGCGCAGGGGCTGTTCGCCGAGCGCGGCTATCGCGGCACCAGCCTCCGCGACATCGCCAAGCGAATCGGCATCAAGGCGCCGTCGCTGTTGCATCATTTTCCGTCGAAGCAGCAGCTTTACATCGCGGTGCTGGAGAAGATGTTCGAGAATCTCGAGGATGCCGCCAACGCGGTCGCGTGGGGGCGGGATAGCCGGCAGGATCGGATGCGGCAGGCGGTGGGCGACGCGATCGATTTTATCGCGAGCCACCCAGATTTCGTGCGCCTGATGTGGAAGGAGATGGCGGACGAGAGCGGGGTGGGGAGGCAGGTGCTTAAACGGCGGCTGCCACCGCTGTTTTCGATCGCGGTCAATTTCATTTTCGACGGGCAGCGCGATGGCGAGTTTCGGCCCGAAGTCGATCCGCGCCATTTCATGTGGAGCCTTAATTCGATCACGATCGGCTACTTCACCACCGCGGCGATGATCAAGCGGCTGTGGAACATGAATCTGCTCGGGCCCGCGATGATCGAGCGGCGCAAGCGCGAAGTGATCGACACGGTGGAGCGGACGCTATTCACAACGCCGGGCAATCAAACGCCGCAATAGATCCGTTCGCGTCGAAACGAAGGCTTAGTCGCGCTGGGGCTCGGCCGGGGCGGGACCGACGCGAGTATAGGTAACCGGGAATCCGCGGCATTCTTTAGGATTCACCAACTCTTCGGTGAAGTTGCTCGGATCGCCGACCAGGATTCGCGCCTTCACGTTGCGCGCCTGCACGAAGCCGTTATCCGCGCAGACCTGATCGGCTAGTACCAGCCCGGGAACATTCGGATCGAGCGTGCCACGCCACACGACCTGGCCAGCCGGAATGGTCTTGCTGGGATCGACCAGCGTCGCGACGTAGTTGCGTCCGCGAAGCATCGGATCGAGGCTGATGACAACGCGGAGCGGTCCGCCCGGGTAAGTCGCCATCCAGTTTCCATTAAGCAATCGCGCCTGGTTGAGCGGAGGCGGAGGCGGCTGAGGCGGCGCCAGCGGAGCCGGCGGATTGGGCGGCTCGGGCGCGTACTGAAAGGACTGTGAGTTACAACCGGTGAGCAGCAACGCTGCAAGGATCGCGACGATTGCGGCGACCGCACTGATGCGGAAGCGCGGCGATGGACCTATTAAACTAGCCGCGGGCTTGATGAGTGAGTAGTAGCTGTCGATGCGTGAACGCGGCATAGATCCTCCCGGAAGCGGTGCGGTATGAACTCAGCATAGCAGAGTGGTTCAGTGATTGGTGGGAGTAGGGGCGGTCGTGGCTGAAGGAAATTCGCGCTCGGCCTGGCGGGCACGTTCGATGGCGGCGGCCGGAATGCGTGATTCGAGCTTAGGGTTCATAACCACCTTCACCATGCCGTCTTCCATCCCGAATTCGAGCATCCCCGGATGAAACTGATGATTCTTCACCTCGGTCGCGATTCTCAGGAATGCGTCAGGGGTCGAGGTCACCGCACTCGCGATAACGACGTCGGGCGCTACCTCATTTTGATTCGTGAACGTTCCCAGCGCAAAGACGTGCTTGTCGGATGCCGCTTCGAAAACACCGAGGCCGGCCGCGTCGGCATTGTGAACGAGTACATCGGCACCCTGGCTGATCTGAGCGAGGGCTGCCTCCTTGGCTGCGCCGACGTCATTGAAATTGCCGGTATAGCTGATCAGCATCCGTCCTTTGGGCTGGACCGAAAGAAATCCGCGTCTGAAACCCTCAAAGGTTAGCCGAATAGATGGCAGCTCGATTCCGCCGATCGCGCCTACTACTCCAGTCTTGGAAATACCGCCTGCGAGGACGCCTTCGACGTAGGCGGCCTGATCAACCTTGAAAGTGACAGAAGCAACATTGTGAGATGTTGCGCTGCCTGAACTGACTACGAAGTAAGTATCGGGAAACTGTTTGGCGACACTTAGGGCAGCGTCGGTGAATTCGAACCCGTGAGCAAAGATAAGGTTGAAGCCGCGCGACGCAAAGTCACGCATCGAATCTTCGAAATCGGCGGGAGAGGTCGTCTGCACCAGGGCAGTCTCCGCACCAAGCTTGCTCTTGATTAGTTCCAGTCCCTGATAGGCGGCGGCATTCCATCCCGCGTCGCTGATAGGTCCGGGAGTAAGCAAGGCAACCCGAAAAGTCGGAGAAGAGTCAGGAGCTTTGCGATCGCGGGTGCAAGCTACGATTGAAATCGCCAGGACAAGCAATAGAGCTAACGGCCGGTAGCGCGCGCAACCCGGGTGAGTGAAGTCCATGCACCTACTCTATCATGCCGAGTAAGCAGTGCGGTCGGCTATGCCGGCGTCGCGGAAGGCTTTGCGGCGCTCCGCGCATTTGTTGCAACGTCCGCAATGTCGTCCGCCTGCGGGCGCCATACAGGTGAGGGTCAGCTCGAGCGGCAGATGAGCGAATCGCTTGATAAGGTCGCTCTTTTTAAGGCCGCGATAAGGCGCTTCAATCCTGATTTCGTGATCGAGACCGGTGCTAAGTACTCGCGCTAAGTCCTTGAAGAAAGCCGGGGTTGCGTCAGGGAACGGGTTGCCGCCAAGCGAACCGACCGCGATGCGCGAGACTTTATGAGTCGCGCACCATACAGCCGCCAGACCGACTAGCAGGATGTTGCGGCCAGGCAGATAGACCGCTTCGTCCGGCTCGGCAGCATCGGGGATGTTCTCGCCGGTAACACTCCAATGATCACCGTACATAGCGTCGACGCTTACAGGCAGGATCGCTGGCGGCATCGTGTGCGGATTCTTGAGGGCGTCGAGGAAGGACACAAGGGCGTCGTACTCGACGTCTTCCCACGCGAGTCCACACCTCACGTAAATGGGATAAACGATCGACCTTGCAGCTTCCTCGGCCAGCAACACCGAACTATCAAGACCTCCGCTGGCAAGGACCGCGACCTTTTCGATGCTAGTCACCTTATACGCACCAATTATTCTATTCAGGCTCCCTTTTCGGCGAGGATGATCATCCTTCGCGTACCGATCGCGTAAGGCTCGCCGTCGAAGCCGCCGAATACGCCATTCACGTGCAAGTTTACGCCTGAAAGAAGCCGGCTGATCTCAGTGAGCGTGTAGAGACGGATGTGATGCCCGACGGACTCGCGGCGGGTACCATCGGGATCGACAATCGTAAAGCTGACATGCATGCTGCTGCTGGCAAGGTCAAGCTCGCGGCGTTCGACATACAAGGTGTTATCCGCGCCCGAATGCCAATCGTGCTGGATGTAGTTGGATACCGCCCACTCGCGATTCAGCATATCGAGCAGCAAGCGTCCCTTGGGCTTGAGTGAGCTGGCGATGCTCTCGAGTACCTTCCTATCCTCGGCCTCGGATTCGAGGTAGCCGAAGGAGGAATACATGTTCACGACGGCATCGAAGTAGTTGTGAAATGGTATCCGGCGCATGTCGCCGGTTATGGTAGTCAGCTTGACATTGGCCGCCAGAGCAGCCTTCTGTGCCAATTCGAGATAGGAAGAGTTGAGATCGAGCGCGGTGACGAGGAAGCCATGCTTTGCTAACAGCACCGAATGGCGTCCCTGGCCGCAGCATAGGTCGAGTAGCTGGCTGCCTGGGCTTAATTGCAGCGCCTTTTCCGCAAATGCAACTTCCTTCTCGGCTCGCTCAGCCGTGAATTGATGATCATACACGCTCAGGTAGTCGTTTCTGAAAAAATCGACGTACCATGGAGAAGGTTGCGTGGCCAAATGCCGCTCCTTTGCTGGCGATGAGGACAGCGCGCCGATTTTGCGCTCGGAGGTTCGTCGAAGCAAGCGACGGCTCTAATCGAGAGCCCGAAACCCTTACGGGTTTCGGGCTTCCTGTCGCGATTCGGATGCGCGCTACGCACGGTCAGTAAGGTAATTCAGGAAGGTGTTTGACGATGCCCCCAGTGCTAGGCGAGCGATATCCTTAGCGCAAATCGCGACCCGTGTAGCCCAGAATCGCGCGCGCGATGATCAGCCGCTGGATCTCGCCCGCGCCTTCATAGATGTCGAAGATGCGGCCATCGCGGAAGCATCGATCGAGCGGATGATCCTCCGAGAGCGCCTCGGGGCCGAGCAAATCGATGCATCCTTGCGTGATCCTTCGGGCAGCCTTGCCGCCAGCCGCTTTCGCGATCGACGCTTCGACCTTGGGCGGTACGTCCTGTTGCTCGAGCCACTTGGAGCGCAGCACCGTCAGCAATGCAGCTTCGTAGATCGCCTCGAGGCGGATGAACCGATCGACCAGGGCCGAGCGGCTTCGCAAGCCGCCGCGATAGTCGATCTCGAGGCCGCGTTCGGTGTACTTCTCGCGCGTGAAATCCAGCGCCGCGCGCGCCACGCCGAGCGCCATCGCACCGACCATCGGGCGCGAGTCGTTGAATACCGACATCGTCGATTTGAAATCACCTTTGATGTGGTTGAATTCCGGGATGCGGCAGTTGTCGAACAGCAGGTTGCAGGTGTCGTGCGAGCGGATGCCGAGTTTCTTGAGCTGCGGGCCGACGGTGAAACCGGGCGTGCCTTTCTCGACCAGGAAGGTCGTCATGCCGCGGCTGCCGTCGGGCGCGATGAAGCGTGAGAAGACCATCGCGGCGTCGGCGGACTCCGCCTGCGAGATGAAAATTTTCTCGCCGTTGATGATCCATTCGCCGGTCTCGCGATCGAAGGTCGCAGTCGTGCGAATATTTGCGGGATCGGAGCCGGCGCCGGGTTCGGTGATCGCGATGGAAATAGTGTGGTCTTTCCACTTGTCGAATTGGGCGGGCGTCGCGACGGTTTTGAGCACCGTGTTGCCGAGGCCCCATCTGGCGCGGTGCAAGTCAATACCGCCGTAGGTCTCGAGGATCACCAGTGAGTGAAGGATTCGCGGGCCACTGCTACCGCTTACTCCTTCCTCGGCGAGGCGGGTCAGGTTTGGAAGATTTGCGGCCTCGGGAAATTCGGCGGGAGGAAGCTCGTCCTCGTGCTGATCGTAGTAGCGCGCGTAGCGCTGTCCAATCAGCGCCTGCTCATGGGCCAGTTTCAGAATTTCCTGATCGGCGGTAGTGAGTTCAAAATCTATCATCGCTTTTTCCTCGATAAGCGTCTCAGCGGATCAAACTCCGACTGCACCTTCGAGCACCGATACGGTGCGCGCGTCGCAGTACCACATCTCGACCGGGTTGTCGCGCAGGTAGCCGTGACCGCCGAGCATCTGCACGCCTTCGTCGGCGATCCACATCGCCTGCTCCGCGGCGTAGGTGTATGCGAGTTGCGCCTGGCGAGTGGCGGCGCCGCCCTGCTCGAGAATCGACGCGGCCTTCCACGTCATCCAGCGCATCGCGTCGGTTTCGATCCGCATATCGGCGAGGCGGAACGCGATCGTCTGTTTCTTCGCGAGCGCATCGCCGTGTACGATGCGCTCCTTGGTGTAGGGCATCACGAATTCCATCACGGCGCGGCTGGTGCCAGTCATGACTGCGGAGAGCGCGGTGCGCGCGGAATCGACGATGCGCTGAACGTCGCATCCGGCGCTTTCGCCGAGGCGGGCGCTCGCGCTGAGTTCGACATCGTTGAAACTCACGGTCGCCATCTCGAGCGCGCGAAGTCCGATGTTGGGCTTTTTCTCGCCGACGACTACGCCCTTCGCATTACGATCGACGATGAACGCTTCGGCGTTTCCGTCGCAGCGCGCGATCACGAGAAAATGGCTGCACTGATTTGTGAGCGGAACCAGTCCTTTGATTCCGGACAGTCGGTAGCCGTCGCGGGTTTTGATCGCGGCGGTGCGGATCGCGGAAACGTCGAAGGCGAAATCGGGCTCCATGATCGCGACGGCGGCGCATCGATAGTGGTCGCCTTCAAAGAGCGGGAGCAGATTTTTCTTCTGCGCGGCCGAGCCTTGCGAGGCGATCGCGCTGAGAAATCCGATCGGCGCGGCGGCGGCAATCGCGAAAGCGGCGTCCGCCACGGCCAGCTCTTCGAGCAGCAGCGCATTTAGCGTGCACGAGCGGCCGGCAGCGTCTGACGCCGAGTCGGCTTGCGATTGGACGATTCCGGTCGCCCAGATTTCGTCGAGAATCGATTTCGGAATTGTCTCGCGCTCGTCGGCGTCGCGCGCGGCGGGCCGGAGCGCGTCGGCGGCGAGGGTCCGCGCCATCGATTGGGCGAGCTGCTGTTCTTCGGACAGTTCAAAAGAGATCACGGCGAATTCCTCCGTGGGCGATTGAAATGGTTTGAGCCATCCGGCGTTTTGCGCTTGACATTGGGGCGACATCGGCTCAGATTAAGAATGGTTGAACCAATGGAGCATAAGCGCAACGCGATTGTCAAGCGAGAAACTCTGCCGCCGACCGCGATAGATCGCCGCGCCAAGGTTCGCGCGGGTTCGCGAACGAACGGCCGCGTGCAATTCAAGCGCATCCGAAGCGTGCGCGCGTTCGAGGAGATCGTCGATCAGATTCGCGGCGAAGTGTCGAATCGGCGGCTAAGAGCAGGCGACCGGCTTCCGCCCGAGCGAGCGCTCGCCGCGCAGTTCGGAGTCTCGCGCAACACGCTGCGGGAGGCGCTGCGATCGCTCGAAAATGCGGGACTGCTGCGACTGCAGACTGGAGCAAGCGGCGGCGCGTTCGTGAAAGAGGCGACGGGCGACGCGATCGTCACCGGACTTCGCGACATGTTCAACCTGGGCGCGATCCGGCCGGAGGATTTGACCGAGGCGCGCGTGATGATCGAATCGATCGCGGTGCGGACGGCGTGCGAGCGCGCGACGCGGGACGACATCGACGCGATGAAGGCGAACATTGCGTCGGCGGAAAGAGCGGCGCGCGAAAAAATTGACTTTTACGATCAAGCGGCGATTCATCTGGATTTTCATCGCATCATCGCGCGCGCGACGAAAAATCCGGTGATGGCGATCGTGATGGAGGCGCTGATCGACGTGATGCGGCACTTCATCGAGGCGATCGGACAAAAACAAAATCCGTGGGTGATTCCGTCGCGTCGCCGATTTATCAAACACTTCGAAGCGGGCGAGAGCGATGCGGCGGTGGCGGAAATGGAGGCGCATCTGGAGCGCCTGAATCGCCGCTATTTGTCGCTGGTGAGAAAGAACAGTCGCGCCGAGGCCGCCATTGAACAATGAAATTCTAGGCGGGGTGCGAGTGCTCGATTTTACGACGATCGTGTCGGGACCGTATTGCACGCGCTTGCTCGCGGACCTTGGCGCGGAGGTGATCAAGATCGAGCCGCCCGAGGGCGACTTTATCCGGACGCAACCGCCGCTGCGCAATGGCAAGAGCGCGTATTTTGCGCATCTCAATTGCGGCAAGAAAAGTATCGCGCTCGATTTTCGCGAGAGCGAGGCGATCGCGCTGATTCGCGAACTCGCGGCGAAATCAGATGTCGTCGTCGAAAATTTCCGGCCCGGCGTGATGCAACGGCTCGGCCTCGATTACGCGGCGCTTGCGGCTGGTAATCCGCGCCTCGTGTACTGCTCGATCTCGGGCTTCGGCCAGCGTGGACCGTGGGCGACGCGCTCCGCATACGCGCCGATGCTGCACGCGGCGAGCGGCTTCGACCTGGTCAACCTCTCGTATCAAAATGGACTCGAGCGCCCGCTCAACACCGGTATCTATGTTGGCGACGTGCTCGGCGGGACGCACGCGTTCGGCGCGATTCAGTCCGCGTTGCTGGCGCGCGAGCGCAGCGGCCGCGGCGATTGCATCGATCTGTCGATGATGGACGGCGTGCTCGGGATGCTCATCTACGAATTTCAGGAGGCGCAGTTTCCGCAGAAAAAGCGCGCCAATACGTTTCAGCCGACCCGCGCCAAGGACGGATTCATCATGATCGCGGCGGTCAAGCCGAACAATTTCGAGGCGCTGGCGCGCGCGGTCGGGCATCCGGAATGGATGACGGATCCGCGCTTCGGCACCGCGAAAGGACGAAGCGAAAATTGGGCGGAGTTCATGTCGATGCTCGACGAGTGGGCCTCGAATCGAACTGCCGAAGAGTGCGAATCGATTCTCACTGCGGGCAATGTTCCGTGCTCGCGATACTTCACCGTGCGCGAGGCGCTGCAGGCGGAACACCTCGCGCAGCGCGGTTCATTCAGCGTGATCGATGACGGAGCAGGAACTCTCAAGGTTCCGAATCCGGCGTTCAAATTCGATAATGCAGAGGCGCGAGCGCGCAACTATGTGCCGGCGCTCGGCGCTGACAACGCAGATGTTCTTGCGGACGTTTTGGGGTATTCAAAAGATCGGATCGCGACGCTGTACAGCAAACGGATTCTTCGCGACGATCGCGAACACGCTTGAAGCTCGATGGATGGCCGAACAAATCGATGAGCGCAATCACACGCACTCGAGGACATGCAGATGAGTGAGATTCTCGTAGCCGGCATTACGCATTATCCGCCGCTCGCCGGGCGCGACGAAATGATGTCCTGGATTTTGAAGCGCATGCTGCAGAATCCGAAGCTGCCGGAAAAATTTCGCCACGCGGAAAACTGGCCCGACGCGATGCGCGCTGAATGGAGCACCGACGAAGGCGCCGGCGCGGCGCGAACGCATCGCGAGCGCTTGCTCAAGGCGCTGCGCAAAACGCGCGCGCAGATCGACGCGTTTCGGCCCGACCTGGTGGTGGTCTGGGGCGACGATCAGTACGAGAATTTTCGCGAGGACATCGTCCCGCCGTATTGCATCTACGCGCACGAATCGTTCGAGTTCAGTTCGCCCGCGCACAACGTGTGGAACGAGGCTGCCGAGAAGAAGTTCAGCGTCCCCGGCAACGTGAAGGCGGCGAAGTATCTCGCGAGCGGGCTTATCGATGCGGGCTTCGACGCGGCGTATTCCTACAAGCCGCTGCATCATCCGCTGGGCCACGCGTTTGCGAATGCGATTCTATATCTCGACTACGATCGCAAGGGTTTTGCTTTTCCGATCATTCCATTTTCGATCAATTGCTACGGCCGGAAAGTGATCGCGCAACGCGGCGGCCTGCCGATGTTCGAAAATCCGCCGTCAACCGAGCAACTCGATCCGCCGGCGCCGACGCCGCGGCGGCTGTTCGATCTGGGCGCCGCGACCGCGCGCATTTTTGCCGAGAGTCCGTGGCGGGTCGTGCTGCTGGCGTCGTCGGGATGGTCGCACGCATTTCTAACCGAGAAGAATCACTTTCTCTATCCGGACACGCCGGCCGATTGGAAACTGTTCGAGGCGTTGCGCTCCGGCAACTACGATGCGTGGCGGAATTATCCCGCGTCGGCAGTCGAGGAAAGCGGGCAGCAGGAAATTCTAAACTGGATGTGCCTCGCCGGAGCGCTCGCGCAACTCAATCGCAAGCCGGCGGAGACCGAATTTATCGATACGTGGATCTTCAATTCGTCGAAGTGCTTTTTGATGGCGCCGCCGGCAAATTGAGCGAGATGCTTTTCGACTAACGCGGAGAGCCGGAATGAAACTCAAAGAAAAAGTCGCAGTGGTTACCGGAACCAGCGCGAATATCGGCGGCGGTATCGCGGAAGGACTCGCGGCCGAGGGCGCAGCGCTGGTGTGCGTCGATGCGCGCGAAGAGAATTCCGCAGATTGTGCGCGCTACATCAATGGCAGCGGCGGCAGAGCGATCGCCGCGACGTGCGACGTCACCGACGAGCGCCAGGTGATCGCGGCGATCGGCGCGGCGCGCGAATCGTTCGGCGGAATCGACATCCTGGTGAACAGCGCGGCGATCTTCAACAAGAAAGGCGTGCTCGACATGCCGCTCGCCGAATGGCATCGACAGATCGAAATTATTCTCACCGGCGCGTTCCTGTTCACGAAGCACGCGGCCAGGTTAATGATCGAGCAGGGGCGCAAGGGGAGCATCATCAATATCATTTCGACCGCGGGGCATCAGGGCGAGCCGAACAACATCGCGTATTGCACGGCCAAGAGCGGGCTTTTGAATTTTACGCGATCGGCCGCGATGGAATTGGTCGCGCACGGCATCCGCGTGAACAGCCTGACGCCGACGGCGACCGACCCGGCGGAATCTTTCGAGCGCGCCGCGCGATGGGGTCGCAAGGTGCAGAGCGCGGAGGCGATCACGCGCGCGTTCGAGCCGTTTCGCAAGGGCGTGCCGATGCAGAAATTGCCGAAGCCGAGCGACTACGGACAGGCCGCGGCATTTCTCGCGTCGGACGATGCGGCAATGATCACCGGCACGGATTTGCGCGTCGATGCGGGCGCGATCGCGCGTTATTGGGCATGGAATCCATCTGACAAGTAGCGCGACGAGCGCCGTCAAAATGCAGGAGAGGCAGCATGGACAAATCAACTGAGAGCTACATCATCGACGATCAGGACGCGGGACTGTTTCGGGTGAATCGCCGCGCGTTCACCGATCCTGAATGCCTGCAGGAGGAACGGCGGCGGATTTTCGACAAGTGCTGGATTTACGTTGGGCACGAGTCCGAGGTGCCGCATGCCGGCGACTATCGATCGCGCAACGCGGCGGGCCGTCCGATGATCCTGGTGCGCGGCGATGACAGCGTGGCGCGCGTCCTGCTGAATACCTGCACGCATCGCGGCGCGATGGTCTGTCGCCAGAATTCCGGCAACGCGAAAACATTTCAATGCCCGTATCACGCATGGACTTACAATTCGCGCGGGCAATTGGTCGGAGTACCGGGCGAAGATTCATACAGCGACGCGTTCAAGCGCGACGACCTGGGCCTGGCGGCGCCGCCGCAGGTGGACAATTATCGCGGCTTCATTTTCGCGTGCTTCGATCCGGCGGCGGAGAGTCTCTACGACTATCTGGCGGGCGCGCGCGAGTACCTCGACCTCGTGGCGGATCAATCCGAACTGGGGATGAAAATCGTCGCGGGGCAGCAGTCGTACAGCGCGCGCGCCAACTGGAAATTGCTGATGGAGAACAGTTACGACGGCTATCACGGATTGCCGACGCATCAGCGCTACTTCAGTTTTCTGAGTGACATCGGCATCGATTTCAAGGGCAACAATCTTGGGGCGCCAGTGCGGCAAAAGACCGTCGATCTTGGCAACGGGCACGCCGTGCTCGAGTATCAGAGCGCATGGGGACGACCGATCGCGCACTGGGTTCCGCCATTCGGGGAGCATCGCAAGGAACATTTTGAGCAGTTGCGGCGAAGATTCGACGATCGATTTGGTCCGGAGCGCGCGCGGCGAATTTGCGAGACCAGCCGCAACCTCGGAATTTTTCCGAATCTCGTGATCAACGACATCATGGCGATCACCGTCCGCACCTTTTTCCCCGTTTCGCCCGATTACATGGAGGTCAATGCGTGGGCGCTGGCGCCGATCGAGGAGAGCGCGGCGGACTCGAAGCTGCGGCTGGACAACTTTCTTACGTTCCTCGGGCCCGGTGGATTTGCGACGCCCGACGACGTCGAAATGCTCGAATCGTGTCAGCGCGGTTTTGCCAATCGCGAGGTCGCGTGGTCCGACATCTCGCGCGGGATGAAGCGGGAGCATCCGTCTATCACCGACGAATTGCAGATGCGCGCGTTCTGGCGTCGATGGAATCAACTGATGACAACACCGCAGATACGGCGCGCGAGGAAAGCGGCATGAGCGCGACCGAACTTCCAAGCCGCCAGCAAGTCGAAGACCTGCTATACAAGGAAGCGGCGCTGCTCGACGAGTGGCGGCTCGAGGAGTGGCTCGAACTTCTCGCCGAGGATGCGATCTACGAAATCCCGCCGACCGACGTTCCGGAAGGGGATTCGCGCAACACGCTCTTCATAGTCGCCGACGATGCGGTGCGAATCCGTTCGCGCGTGAAGCAGTTGCTCGGCAAATCAGCGTGGGCCGAGAATCCGCACTCGCGGACGCGGCGCATGATCGCCAATGTGCGCGTGCTCGGCTCCGACGGTGAGAACATCCTCGTGACGGCGAACTTCGCGGTGCATCGGATGCGCTACGAATCGGTCGATACGTACATCGGGCACTACGATTACAAGCTGCTGCGGCGCGGCAATGATCTCAGAATCCGCGAGCGGCGCGTGATTCTCGACAACGAGGCGCTGCGTCCGCACGGGAAAATCAGCTTCATCCTGTAGCGCAAATAATCCGCGAATACGCCGGAGGCCGCGATGGACGTCATCGATATGCACAATCACTTCGTCGCGCCCGCGGTGATCGATTTTCTCGCGCGTGAAGGCAAGCACTTTGCGACCAGGATCGTCGAGCGCGACGGCCGGCGATTTTTCCTGATTCATGAGAGCGCGATGCGTCCAATCGATGGCGCGATCTCCGACGCGAGCTTGCGCATCGCGGACATGGATCGCGAAGGCGTCACCGCGCAGGCGATTTCGTGCGTGCCATTCCTGATGTATCCCGACGTCGAGGCGGATTGCGGACTTGCGATCGCGCAGGTCAACAACGATGCAATGGCGGCGCTGGCGTCGAGCGATCCGGCGCACTTCGTGCCGCTGGCGTCGGTGCCGATGCAAAATCCGGCGACTGCGGCAAAGGAACTCGAGCGAGCGGCAAAACTGGGACTGCGCGGCGTCGAGATTCCGCCGAAGGTCGTTGAACGTCAGCTCGACGAAGCGGATTTCGAAGTGTTCTGGGAAGCGGCTGAGACGCTCGAGATGGCGGTCTGCATCCATCCGTTCGAAGCAGCGCCGACTGGCGCGCTCGCGCGATACTTTCTCGGCAACCTGGTCGGCAATCTATACGACACCGGCCTGGCTGCGGCGCTGCTGATTTATGGCGGAGTGCTGGAGCGTCATCCGAAGCTCAAAATAGTGCTGTATCACGGGGGCGGCGCGCTGCCGGCGTTGGTCGGGCGGCTCGACATGGGATATCGATTGGTGCCGGAGTGCCGCAACGCGATTCCGCGCCCGCCATCGACTTATGTTCCGCAATTTCACTTCGACATCATCGCGCACAATCGAGCGATGCTAGGTCACTTGGTGAGCACCTATGGCGCCGAGCGGTTTGTAGTTGGCAGCGACTATCCGCTGCCCGCCGGACTGGCTCATCCGGTCGAGGAAGTCAAAGCACTTGGACTTAGCAGCGCGGACGAAGAGAAGATCCTGGTTGCCAACGCGCGCAAGCTGCTGCGTCTAGGCAACTAGCCCCTCGAAGAGCTCACTACCTTAGGTAACACTCTGCGCGATCGCTACTTTGCGGCCGCGACTAAAGAGTGAGCAGGAAAGCTACCAGGTCCTGCTTCTCATCCGGCGTCAGTTTCGTGCCCAACACCAAGTTGAAGAATTCCACAGTATCGTCGAGAGTCAGCAGGCGTCCATCGTGTAAGTAGGGCGGCGAGTCCCTTATGCCGCTCAAAGGAAACGTTTTGATCGGCCCGTCGGTGCTCGCCATCATGCCATTGATCATCACAGGCTTGTAGAAGCGTTCGGCATGAAGGTTATGTGTCAGGTTGTCGGTGTAGTACGGAGGAACGTGACAGGATACACAATTGCCTTTGCCAAAAAAGATTGCTTGTCCGCGTAGCTCAGCCGGAGTTGCCTTTTTTGGATCGAGCTTGCCATAGACATCCAGCTTAGGCGCCGGAGGGAAGTCCAGCAATTCCTGGACTTCGGCCATGTCGTGGACCTGGCTGCCGCGTTCGAGGATATTAACGCCCTTCTTGGTAGCGATCACCGGATCGCCGTCGAAGTATGCTGCGCGCTGCTCGAACTCGGTGAAGTCTTCAACCGTCTTAAGGGAGCGCTGCGAGCCGAACAAGCGCTGGATGTTAACGCCGCGCAGCGAAGGCGTATCGATACGATGGCGAAATGCTTGAGGGCGAGTATCTCCCGCCAAGTGGGTCGCCCCGTTCGAATGGCCATTCGCGTGGCAATCAAAACAAGTGACGCCTCGGCTAGGGCGATCCGAGCGGCGATCTTCTGTTTGATTAAACTGCTGTTGGGGAAACGGCGTGACCAGAAGCCGCACGCCCTCTAACTGCTTGGGGTTGAGGATGCCATTAAAAAGTTCGTAGTAGTTCTCGATAGTAACCAGCTTGCCTTTGGATACATCACCGAGATCTGGACGAGTAGTCAGAAAAATGGGTGGCGGAAATTCGGGCAGGAACTGATCTGGTAGATCGAAATCGAGATCAAATCGGGTCAGATCGCGGCCTTCCTGTTTCTTGATCTCGTCGATCTCGAAACGCGGGAAGAGCATTCCACCTTCGGGATGGTTGGGATGAGGCAGCGGATAGAATCCCTTGGGAAACAAATCCTTGCCGCGAATTTCGTCAGGGCTCGCAGAGGAAAGCTGCTCCCACGTCATCCCTGTGGACAACTTGACGCGAACGCCGCCTTGCACTGCTTTGCCGCGCGACATAGTGGCATTCGCCTTGGGCTTATTGCTCAGGTCGTAGCGTTCATCGAGCAGGCTTTGATGCTTCTTCTCGATACCTGGCTTCGCCGCGGTCATGCGTTCCTTGATGGCGGCAAACGGCTCCTTGATGTCCACAGCCATGTAACTGGTTTGTCCGCGCTGCTCCTGCGGATATGCCGGGTGCCAGATCAGTATCAAGGCCGCGAACGCCAAAGTAGCCAGAAAACTCTTACTGATTTGCCGCTTCATACAAATCCCCTACTGCTCCAGACTGATAACCTTGCTCAGTAAGGCGGCCGCTTCCGATGCCTTCGACTTACATCAGTTTATACGCATGCGCGACGTTCTCGCCGAGGATCGCGCGACGACCCGAGTCGTTCATTGGCGCGATCAGGCCTTTCAACTCCTCGAGATAGTTGCCCGGGTGATCGGGATGCGGATAGTCGGACGCCCAGAAAAACTTGTCTTCGCCAACGATTCCCATCATAGCAGCTATCGTGCGCTCATCGGGATCAGCCGAGATGTAGCATGAGCGCTTGAAGTAGTATGAGGGCTTTTCCTTGAGCCGAACGGTGGCGCCGAGAGTGGTGCCGTGGAAGATAGCGTCGGCTCGATCGAGGAAGTAGCCTATCCATCCGGCCTGCGCTTCGAGCACCACTACCTTCAGCTTCGGGAATCGATCGAACACGCCAAGCTGGAAGAAGGTGCCAAAGGCGTGCTGGACTCCCTGGCCTGCAAAGAGATCGTAGTACCAGGCAGCCCACTGGAAACGATCGTAACGATGATGGATGCCGAAGCTGGGGGGCTCGAAAGTCGGATGGATCGCGAGCGGAACGTCGAGGTCCTGCGCGGTGGCAAACACGCTATCGTGCTTGCTGTCGCCGTGCGGGACGCGCGTGATGGTGAAAGGGCATACGAAAGCGCCCTTGCATCCATCCTTGACTGCCCGCTCAAGCTCGCGCGCGGCTTCTTCCGGATCGCCGAGCGATAGGTGCGCGATCGGGATCAGCTTGCCACCCGAGTCGCGGCAGAAATCCGCGATCCAGCGATTATAGGCGCGGCAATAGGCGGCCGATAGTTCGGCGTCGAAGAGTTCCGCTTCCCACAGCAGCCCGATGGTAGGATATAGAAGCGCCTTTTCCATCCCTTCCTGCGCGAGCAGTTCAAGCCGGTCTTTCATAACCATCGTGCCGAACGCCGCACCTTTGAGATAAGTATCCTCGGGCTTGGGCTGCATCATGCGGACTTGCTCGGGCTTGGTCTCACCGCGCATCGCGCTTTCGCGCAGCTTGTTGGCCTCTTCGACGCGCTTGCCCATCCCGCCGAGCGAGCCCAGCACTCCGGGTTGCGTCATCTTGGCGCGCTTGCGATCGATCTCGAGATACTCGAAGCCGTCATCGCCGACCCTGATACGCATCGCGCGGTCGCGATACTTAGGATCGATATACTTCTCCCAAAGGTCGGGCGGCTCGAGGATGTGTCCATCGCAATCGATCACTAGTACTTCAGTCTTCATACTTACTCCTGAGCTATAAGTTGCCGGCTAGTCGAGCTAGTTAGTCAGTTCATCGGAACGACCTAGAAGATCGCGAGCGGATTCACCGGCGATGCAGTTCCCCGCTCGAGGATGAGCGGCGCCATCGTGAACAGGAACTCATAGCGATTCAGATCGCCGCACGCGACCGAGACCGCGTCGAGGTCGGCGTTGTCGATCAGATGGATGCCCATCGCGACCAGCGTGCCGACATGGACCGGCAGCGGAACGCCGGCATAGCCCGACGGCACCACGTCGCTGACCGCATCGCTGCCGAGGATCGCGATCTTGCGATCGTGCAGCCATGGCAGACAACTCGCGTCGAGGCCGGGGAGACCTTCCTTGAATGCGTCCCAGCCGCCTTTGACCTTGCGGCGACCGGCGCGGCCGGTGCGCACCATCAGCACGTCGCCCTCCTGGACGCGGACGCTCTGCGCTTTTTCGGCGGCGTCGAGATCCTCAGGCTGAATCGCGGTGCCGGGCTCGAGCCATTCGACTTTCTTAAGCCGCGGGATGTCGAGCAGGACGCCGCGACTGACGATGCCGTCGCGAGTGACGTCAATCGCGCATTTCTTGGCGCCGTGCGATCCCACTTCGCTCGCATCGAAGCCGTTGTACATCTTGTTGTCCCAGAACACGTGGCAGAGCGCGTCGAGATGAGTGTTGGCCGTCCCGTGCGGCGCGATCGCAAAGTAGTCGCCGGCGTAGGGCAAATCCATCTCGCGCGAATCGAAGCCTGCCTGCACCATCAGATGCGTCACCGGCGTGGGATTGTCGGGCGCGGGGATCGTCGCCAGCGGCAGCGCCATCGAGACGGTCTGTCCGGTCTGCACCAGTTTGGCGGCGGCCGCGCGCTTCGCATCGGTGATGAAATTGAGCGCGCCGCGTTGATCGTCCTTGCCCCAGCGGCCCCAGTTGCTGAGTTTCTCGAACATCCCCTTCACATCGGCGGGCGTGAGTTTTTGCGCCATGGTACACTCTCCTTGCGCGGTGTCCGCGAAAAATTTCTATACCACATGCGGCGCACTGCTTAGCAACTGAACGATTGGTACGGAATTCGTCCCGAGGGCGAGATTTGGCCAACGATTACATCGACGCGGCGCGCGTCTATCACGAACTGACCAAGCATTCGTACACTTCGGTGCGATCGTCGCCGCAGTTTCTTGATTGGGACATCAAGCCGATGCCCTACAAGATTTATCCCGGCGCGTCGTCGCTCGCATTGCCGCGCGATCTCAGCCTGTCTGCGATGCCGGCGCTGACGGCGCTGGCGTCGGCCCCGCCAGCGGACTCGATGATCGCGATCGACATCGAGGCGCTGACGCGCATCTTGTTTTGCGCGGATGGACTCACGCGGCGACGAAGCGTAGGCGGCGAGGACTATCACTTCCGCGCGGCGCCATCGGCAGGCGCGCTCTACCCGATCGAGGTTTACGTGGCGGCGTCCGAGGTCGACGGCGTCGAGCGCGGGGTTTACCATTTCTCCCCCGCGGATTTGCGGATGACCGGGCTCCGGCGCGGCGATTGGCGCGAATATCTCGCGCGCGCGGCGGCGAACCGGCCCTCGATACTCGCGGCGCGCGCGGTGATTGCGCTCACCTCGATCTATTGGCGAAGCACGTGGAAGTATCGCGCTCGCGCCTACCGCTACTGCTTCTGGGACGCGGGCACGATGCTCGCCAATCTGCTCGCGGCGGCCGCGGCCGAAGGAATCTCAGCGGAGGTGATCACGGCATTCGAGGATCCCGCGCTCGAGCATATGCTCGGAATCGACGGCCAACGCGAAGGGATGGTCGCGCTGGTCGCACTCGGGGCGAGCGATGCGCCGCCTGAGCCATCGCCAACGCCGGAGGCGCTCGTGCTCGAATCGATTCCCATCGGCGACAACGAAGTCATCTACAATGACCTGCTCAGGATGCATCGCGAGTCGCGGCTCGCGCGTTCGGCCGAGGTGCAAGCTGTGACGTCGGCGAGTCTCGACGATGAAAGCCGGCCCGCGCCCTCCAACCTGATCGAGGTAGCGACGCTGTCCGACGACGATGCGATGCGGCTCGGCGAAACGATTCTGCGGCGCGGATCGACGCGCGCGTTTGCGCAAGCGCCGATATCGGCCGAGGAACTCGCGACGATTATGGCATCGTCGAGCCGGCATCCGCGCGCCGATTGTCCGCGCCTGACTGAAACGTACCTCATCGCCAACGCTGTCGATGGTCTGCAAGCCGGCGCCTATTATTACGATCGCGAGGCGCGTGGCTTCGAGCTGCTCAAGGCCGGGAATTTTCGCGGCGAAGCCGGCTATCTCTGCCTCGAGCAGCCGCTCGGCATGGATTGCTCGGCGCTGGTCGTCTATATGGCCGACCTCGAGCGCGCGATGAGAGCGCTTGGCAATCGCGGGTATCGCGATGCGCACCTGGAGGCAGGCATCCACGCTGGCCGCGCGTACCTCGCGGCGTATTCGCTTGGCCGAGGCGCGACGGGCCTGACCTTCTACGACGACGACACGGCGAAGTTCTTTTCGCCGCATGCAGCGGGGAAGAGCCCGCTCCTGATGCTCGCGCTCGGCGTTCCGCGCTCGTTCGCGCAGACGGAGTAATGCCCGGATTGCGGAGGATTGATTGCCTGCGCGCGCCGGGGGATGTTATCGTCGCCAATCGTTCCACCGAGATGGCCTGATACCATGCGCGAGGTCAGCGTTGGCGAAAACCTCGATCAATACCGGCTGACCGGCCTGATTGCGCGCAGCGGAATGGCCTCGATCTTCCGCGCGATCGATACCCTCGACAGCGCGACCGTCGTAATCAAAATCCCCTACCTGCAGTTCGAGAGCGACGTGGTCTTCTACGGGCGCTTTCAGCGCGAGGAAGAAGTCGGCCGCCGGCTGAATCATCCGGGCATCATCAGGGTGCTATCGCCGCAGCAGAAAAGCCGGATTTACATCGCGATGGAGTACGTCGAGGGCGTGTCGCTGCGCGCGATGCTGCGCGAATCGACGCTCTCGGCCGAAAAGGCGCTCGACATCGCGCGGCAACTCGCGGAGACGCTCACCTACATGCACGCCGAGGGCGTGGTCCATCGCGATCTGAAGCCCGAGAACATGCTGGTCAGCAAACTCGGCAAGACCAAGATCATGGACTTCGGAATCGCGCTCGACGAATCGGCGCGGCGGCTCACGTGGTCGGGAATTTCATCGACGATCGGCACGCCCGATTACATGGCGCCCGAGCAGGTCAGCGGCCGGCGCGGCGACGTGCGGACCGATATCTACTCGCTCGGCGTGATCGTGTTCGAGATGCTGACGGCGCAATTGCCGTACTCGGGCAACAACGCCTACCACGTGATGCATTCGAAGACGATCGAGGACCCGCGCCCGCCAAGCGCGTTCAAGCCGGATATCGACCCGCGCGTCGAGGAGATAATCCTGCACGCGATCGAGCGCGCGCCGCGCGATCGCTACGCAAGCGCCGCCGAGATGCTTGCGGACTTGCTCGATCCGTCGCGGGTGAAGCCGCGGCGGCTCGCCCGGCTGCATCCGCCGAATCGGAGGAGCAGGCAGATTCGGCGCGGAATCGCTTACGGACTGGTGGCGGCGTCGCTGCTCTCGCTCTTTATTTTTCTGATCTGGTTCGCGAATCGCACGCCGGCGCCGGCGAGTTCCCCGCCCTCGGTCGCAGGACAGACCAGGTGACGCGGCGCGGCCCGGATGCGCGGGCGCTCGCGGCGATCGCGATGCTCGCGATCGCGCTGATGTTCAGACCCTCGCTGGCTGCGGCGCAGGTCGGCCAGCGGAATTTCTACGATCCGATGATCGCGGTCGATCCGAATCCAAGCAACGAGCTGCAGCTCGATCCCGGCTGGTTCAAGGAGAGCGGGAAAAGCGCGGCAACCTTTTCGTTTGCGCTCGAGAAACAGCTCAGCGACACGATCAGCCTGCAGGTCGGCGACGCGATCAATGACCTCTCGAAGCGGCGGCTTCATTCGAGCACCGGCGTGGACAACGTCGAGGTGATGCTGATGTGGGCGTTCTACACCAGCGTCGAGCACGAGTTCCGCCTTGGGCTGGCGTTCGATGCGTTCCTGCCGACCGGCGACGTCGATTCGGGCGCGGAGAGCCATCCACGCGGCGGACCGATCCTGTCGTTCGCGCGAGGACTCGGCGACCTGCCCGATCACGACTGTTTCCGCTTCGCGCGGCCGTTCGCGATTCAAGGCGACCTGGATTATCTGCCCGCGTGGTCGGGACAAGAGAGCCAGCTCGTCGAGGCCAACATTGCACTCAGCTATGAGGCCTACTACCTGAGCGATGCGGGTATCGCGCTGCCCGCCGAGCGATTCACGAAGAATCTCGTGCCGTTCACCGAGTTCAACTATCAGCAGGTCGCGTTCGGCAAGTTCACGAGCGCGCCGCCCGACTGGCGGATCACGCCGGGACTCGCGTATCTGACGCAGTACTATCAATTCGCCGCCGCGACGCAGCTCGCGCTCAACAACGCCGCGAGCCCGCAGGACAACTCCGCCGTCCTGTTCCAGCTAAGCATCTTCTACGATCAGATCTGGCCTGCGACCGGCGCGAATCTATTCTGAGGCCGCCGTAAAGGCAATGCGCGATTTTCGGCGCGCTTGACGCTTTGCCGCTCGATCTGGGATAGCTCGAACTGCATCGGAAAAATCAGACCGGAGCTACCGCCATGCCTTATAGCGACATCCTTTATGACAAGCGCGAAGCCGTCGCGACGATCACGATCAATCGGCCGCAGGCGATGAACGCGGCGACGATCAAAACCTACAATGAGATGCTCGATGCGTTGCGCGACGCCAACGAAGACGACGCGATTCGAGTCGTGGTGCTGACCGGCGCGGGGCGGGCGTTCTGCGCGGGCGACGACGTCAAGGAGATTTTCCTGAATCCCGAGTTTCGCGACGCCAAGCCGTCGAAGCGGCTCGAAGTCGAGGAATGGCGCGAGCATCGGCCGGTCGCGCTCGACCTTTTGATCACCTATCCGAAGCCAACGATCGCCTCGGTGAATGGCGCAGCGGTCGGCTACGGCTGCGATATCGCGCTGATGTGCGATATGCGCGTGTGCTCCGATCAGGCGCGCTTCGGCGAAGTGTTCATCCGGCGCGGGCTGATTCCGGAAGCGGGCGGCTTGCTGATCCTGCCGCGGCTGGTCGGACTCGCGCGCGCGTACGAGTTGATTTTGAGCGGCGACATCATCGACGCGGCGGAGGCGGAGCGCATCGGGATGGTGAACAAGGTGGTGCCGCACGCGCAACTCGGCGAGGCGACGGCGGCCTTCGCGAAGAAGATCGTGGCGCAGGCGCCGCTCGCGCAGCGCCTGGCGAAGGAAGCGCTCCGCGTCGGACTCAATCTGAATCTGCCGTACTTCTATGATTATCAGCGTCACGGGCAGCATCTGATGCTCACTTCGCAGGATCACCTGGAGGGCGCGAAATCGTTCGTCGAAAAACGAGTGGCGAACTTCAAAGGAGAGTAGCCTGACTGCTCGAGCGAACGGAGCGACGCGCGAATAACGGTCCAGGATTTTGCCGCTGCGCGGCCTCCGCATGAGAATTTGTCAGGATAATCATCGGCGCATTTAGATGGCCGAAATAATAAAATTCGCCGAACTGCAGGAGGCGCGCCGCAAGGCGCGCGCACGAGGACCGGAACGCGAGAACCTCGAACGCGCCGTTCACCTGATGCGCGAGAACCTGGCCACCGCCGCGTACGAATTAATCGCAGCCCCGCCGAGGCATCAGGCGGAACTGCTGACGCGCGTCGAACGCCTCGCAGCAATGATCCGCTACGGGATGCGCGTGCTGGGCGAAGGCATTGACCCGGGACTCGACGGACCGCTATCCAAGCGATCGTAACGGCAACAGCGCACCTATCCGCGATCGGGATGCAGTGTGGCTGAAGAAATCAATCTGAGAATTACCGGCGTCGAGCCGGGCGACGAAATCGCCGGCGCGCGCAAGCTCGCGATCTCAACCACTCGCGGCCCGATTCCGGTCGTGATGCATTCGGCCGCGGAGCGAGGACGCGCCGCGCTCTGCGTCTCCGGCGCGCTCGGCGGCTTCGACGGTCCTGCGATGCTCTATCCGCGGCTGGGGCTTGAGATGCCGAAGCTCGGCGTCACGATTGCCCGCCTCAACTATCGCCATCCCAACGAGTTCAGCGAATGCCTGGTCGATACGATGGCGGGAATCACGTTTCTCGCCGGGATTGGACATCAGCGAGTCGCCCTGATCGGGCATTCGTTCGGCGGCGCCGTCGCGATCAACGCCGGCACTCTCGCCTCGGCCGTAACCACCGTGATCGCGCTCTCGAGCCAACTCGCCGGCGCGCATGTGGTCGGCGATCTGTCGCCCAAGGCGCTGCTCTTGATTCACGGCGGCGCGGATACGATTCTTTCGCACGAAAGCTCGCAGGCGCTTTACGATCGCGCGGGTGAGCCGCGGAAAATCGTGGTCCTGCCGGGCGTCGGCCACGGACTCGCTGAGGCGGCCGACCGGGTATTCGACCTGGTCAGCAAGTGGCTCCTCGAAAGGTAGAAATGACTCTTTGACCTAAGCCGATTTTTTGCTGAAGACAAGGATCTGTCCATCGCCGTCCGGTTCGGAGTAAGTGAACCTTCCGGCATCGACAAACCCTTCAAACAAGCTTATCAGTTCCTTTTCATCATAGGTGCTCAGCCAGCCAATCCTCGCGTTGTGAAACATATCGCTGACGGATGACCGCCTCGATTGTGCTACTGGCGAGTCGTTCACTTACATGCGCATCAGGCTAGTGCCGCACGCTTGCAACGACGTCGTCGCGGATTCGGCGGTAAGCGTCCACGCCGAATTTCATCTGCCGCTCGGCCGCCGCCAGCAACTGCGGCCTCAGACTTTCCGCAGACCGCCAGCTTTGTTCCACCTTAAGCGCGGCTTCCGCCTGCCAATCATCACGATCGACCAGCACGACTTCGCATCCCGCGCCGAATTGATCCGCCAGACCCAGGAACTTATCCGAATAGTAGTCAGAAGCTGCGATACATACCGACGGGATTCCCATCGAAAGTGCAAAGACGGCGGCATGATAGCTCCCGGTCAAAACGACACGGCATAGCTTGATGCGTTCGATCATTTCGAGCGGATCGGCAGATCGTTCAAGGCTGCCCGCAAGAACGCATCCTGACACAAGCCGGCCGATTGTCTCCACATCCTCCTCGGCAGTCGGCAGCGCAACCACGGGCGCATTAAGTGACGCTGCAGCAGCTCGCACTATCGAGCGAACACTTTCCAACAGTTCCTTGTCCACTCCCGAGTAAGACGCGGCCCGCAAGTTCACTCCCAGGGCGTCGCCCCAGGATGCCAAACGCGACGGACACGCTATCTCGATTGCGTCATCGCCAGTGGTAATAATCCGCGAGGGCGATACTCCTAACTCAATCAGCAATGAATGGCTGAACCGGCTTTCGCGTAAAGCGATGAGTGCCACGCGTGAAAGAATCGCGGATGCTTTCGCGCGTAGCCGACGTTCTCGCAATGGCCCGATTCCTTGTCCCATCATTACGACCGGGATGTCGGCGCTAAGGGCCAATTCGATCTTGCCTAGCAGTCCAAATGCGAATTCGCAGAACGCATCGGTCACGCCGCCCATCCCGCAGACCACCATCAGGTCGGAATTAGCGATCGCCTGCTTGACCACCAGTGGCTGTTCGCTTCGATCGGACAGTATTCTCGATTTCGCGCGCGCCAGCAGCCTGCTTAGTAGCTGCGGACGCGCACCGGATCCATCTGCCCGAGGCTGGTAGCCACGCTCAAATATGGGCGTTGCGCGGGGGCAATACCTTGAAAACAGCGAAGAGGGTTCGGTGAGAACCTGGATTGATGCTTCCGGCCACAGATGAGACAGTCGAGCGACGGCAACGTGGGTCATCGCGATGTCGCCAACGTTGTAGTCGAGATAGTATTCGCTCGGCTCGACGACGATACGCATCTAACTGGTATGGAACTTCCACTCGGCGCTGTTCCAGAATGAAGCTCGGGGATAGTTGGTCGCGTCGCGCTCCTCGATTGTCAGAGGTATGCACGCTTCTGCCAGGAACTCAGGTTCTTCACGCATAGAGTAAACTTTCAAGTATAAGTCGTAGTCGCCGCCCTTCAGCATCAGGCGCTGGATTGACACTTCGCCGCTCAAGCTGCCGTCGGGTGCAACCTCGATCGCACGGCTATTCATCGAGAAGTAGATGAAACCATCGGGACTGTTTACTTTGACCTGGCACTTAACCTGTGAATGCCCGGTAATTCTAGCTTTGAATTCGAGTCGCAGGCCTGCCTCGGGCGTAGCTACATGAGGCGAGATCCACTCGCCGAGCGGGACCAGGTTGAAGCTGGACATTTGTGACGTTCCGGCCGCGGGCGCGTCAGCTTGCGGGATGTGCACTCCACTTCCCTGGTGGTACTTGCCGATTACGCTGAGCGGATCGCCCGCTGCGCTGATCGATCCATGGTCGAGCAAAATCGCACGCGAGCACATGGTCTGCACGAACCACAGGTTATGCGTGACAAGCAGGATCGTAGCGCCGCCGGTGTTTAGTTCGCGCATCTTATCCATCGACTTCTGCCAGAACGACGAATCGCCGACCGCCAGTACTTCATCCACCAGCAGTATCTCCGGCGCGGTGTGAGCAGCGACCGCAAACGCGAGCCGAACGTACATCCCGCTCGAATAGCGCTTGACTGGCGTATCGATGAACTTCTCAATCTCGGCGAACGATACGATTTCGTCGAACCGGCGCGCGATATCGCGCCGATGCATCCCGAGGATCGCGCCGCTGAGATATACGTTCTCGCGCCCGGTAAGCTCAGGATGAAATCCGGTGCCAACTTCCAGCAGGCATCCTACTCGGCCAAACAGTTCTACCTTACCAGTGGTAGGCTCGGTGACTTTCGACAGGATCTTAAGCAACGTCGATTTGCCCGCCCCGTTCGCCCCGATAACCCCGAGCATCTCGCCTCGAGCTACATCGAAATTCGCATCCGCGAGCGCCCAGATCGTAGTCGGCTTCGGCGTTCGATCTCCGATACCGTTACTCCGGAGCACCATCCGCGCGGCGCGCATCGGAATTCGCATCGCGTCCACGATCGTCTCGCGCAACGTGCGATAGCCCGCCGACTCGCCGATCTGATAGCGCTTGCCGAGCGCGCGAACTTTCATCGCGAGTTCCATCGGCTAGATCATATCCGCGAACTGCCCTTCCATGCGACTAAACGTATAGGTCGCGTAAAGAAGGAAGACGATCGTCGCCGTCGCCGATATTGCCAGCTCGGTCCAGGCGAAAGGTTTGCCCAGCAAGGCCGAGCGGTACCCTTCGATAGTACCTGCCATAGGATTCAGCGCCAGCAACCATCGCCACTTAGCTGGCACGATACTGACCGGGTAGATAACCGGCGTCAGGAACAGCCAGATTTGCACCAAAAACGGAATAGCATAGCGCACATCGCGATACTTAACATTGAGCGCCGACAACCAGAGCCCGACGGCGAACGCCGCCGCGATAGTAAGCGCGACCAGCACCGGCAGCATCGCAAGCGCCGCTCCGGGCCAGATACGGTACCATGCCATCATAGCAATCAGCAGAAGCGACGCGATCGCGAAGTCGAGCAGCCCGGCTAGAATCGCGGCGGCTGGTATCACCGCGCGCGGAAAAAATACCTTGGTGATAAGTCCGGCGCTCTCGACCAGCGAGTTGCTTGCGTTGGTTACTGCGTTCGAGAAGAACATCCACGGAAGCAGCGCCGAGTATGCGAAGATCGGATAGGGGATGCCGTCGGAGGAGATTCCCGCCAGCTTGCCGAAAAATATGACGAACACCACCATCGTCAGGAACGGTTGCAGGACAGCCCATGCCGCGCCGAGCAAAGTCTGTTTGTAGCGCACCTTGATGTCGCGCCAGGCGAGAATCAGTAGCAGTTCGCGGTAATGCCACAGCCCGAGCAGAACGGCCCGTCGTCCGCGCCCGGCTTCGATAGTTTCGTACGGTTTTGCATCACCGGCGGCGTCGATTGAGTTTGCCGCTCCGATGTCCTTGTCTTCTACCAGCAGAGCTCCCTGGATAGCTGCGATGCCTTGCGCGGCTTCTGCACGCTGACTACCTATTGAATATGAATCCTTCAATGGCTCTCTACTTTGGCGCTCCGCCTTCCAATCCAGTAGCGCCTGGCGGCTTAACGCTGCGAAGCGCCGCCTCGATATCAGCCAGCATCGCCTTTGCTACGATCCGATTGCCTTCGCCAGTGACATGGGCTTCGTCGATAAAGTAGGGCTCGGTCACATCGTGGAACACTCCGGACAAATCATGTATCCCGCTCTGCGCACCGATCTGAGCAATCCTTCGGGATATGGCTCGATCGAATTCCGGCTCGCCAGGGAGGAAGCGCGTCTCCTTTTGTGACTTCTCATAGACAGTGACCTGATTCTTATCCAGCAGGCACGGCTGCCAATAGGTCAGACTCCGAAATCCGTACTTCGATGCCATCGCGTCGGCCAGGATCTTGTTCAAAAGATACAGTCGGACGACGCTCTCCTGGAGCTTTTGATCATCCTCCAACCTGATTGCCTTCACCCTGGCGGCGCCGGTTCGCACCAGCCGGCCTTGAATCTCGGAGAATTGATTAGGTCTCATCTTAACCAATAACCGCTTCGCCAGCTCGCCGACTCCGGTATCGAGCACAAATCTGCTAGCGGCGCTCAGATAGAGCCTACGGGGATAGCTAAGAAGATTGAATTCCTTTCTTCTGGTCTCTTCGTTATAAGTAAGACCGGCTACGCCATTGTTCTCGGCTGCAAATACGTCATTGTATCCATCGTAGAAGATAACCAGATCAGGTATGCTTCCACGGCGAAGTTGCTCAGCCAATAAAAGTACTTCCTGAGTGCTGACATAGCCGTCTTGTCCCATATTCGTAACCTGGGCACACATCTGCTCGCTATCGAGCATACTTTGAATCCACGACGCGATCGTTTCGTCGTCGCGCGCGCCTTCACCCCACATCGTGGATCCGCCAAAGGTGAAGATTCGCGCTGGATGCTTACAGTCCGGCCGATCCTCTCCGCCCAAGGTGCGCCGAAACCCGGCGGCATCTACATTGATATACTTGCTCTCGTACTCGGCGCCTACCCAGTAGGCGTAAGGCTGCCACCGGACCCGCATCGAGGCGTACTCGCCGAAGTATTCGGGCGTCCAGGCAGCGTTGTGATAGCCGTCGGCGCGGGCGCGAGGATCCTCTGCTGGCTCGGAGTGTAGCGCGACAATTGCTATTCCATCGATGACGAGCAGGATCAATAGAGTCACCCCGGCCTGCATCCACACCAGCCTCACTCCGCGGCCCGCCGCCCTCAACCACTCAACCAAGTTGTTCAATTCGAATGAATCCCGCCTGAAGGAGCCTGTTGATGGTTCACGCGGCCGGCCCGATAGCTTCCTTCGCTGTTGTCGCGGTCGCGCCGATACTTTTACAGCTCACGATAAGCCCGTCGCCTAGTTCGGGTCGGAGCCTGTAAGCGATCCGATCGATCCACCAGAACAGCCGCTGGCGTCCACGATTGTGAATATACTCCTTGCCCGAATAGTAACGCACTGACTCAACCTCAAGGCCGCATCGCTTTAACAATAAAGTCAACGTGTTCCTTGAGTAGTGCGCCACGTGATCGGGATGCCCGCTTTCACGGCCGGTAAGCATAGTATAAGCCCAGCGATAAGCGCAGTAGGCATTGGGAGTAGTTACTATCAGCCGGTCTGCCGGCCGCTTCAATAGTGATTGCAACGAACAGAGGAACCTTCCCGCATCCGAGACGTGTTCCAGTACTTCGGCCGCGAGCACAACGTCGAAATCGCCACTGCGAATCGCGCCGCTTCTGACCAGCGTCTCGATCGAGCCCGACAGCACGTCGTTGAACCCGTGGCGCTTCAATAGCTCGATTGACGAGACCGAGGAATCGACGCCGCAGCATCGCGATGCTACCTCGCTAAGCAACGAGTGAAGCAGGCTCCCATTGCTAAGCTTTGCCTCGGTGAAAGGATCGTCGCCGCATCCGACATGGAGCACTCGTTTGCCCCGGCATTGCTCGATGAGGTATTCGGCCCGGTCGCTCAGATGCGGGCGCGTCAGCATCGCTTGACCTTGGCTGTCAGGCAAATCATGCGGCATCCAGACGCAGGATGCGCCGCGCGGCGGCCCTGACGCGCGACCTGATCGCGATGCGTTGCCGCAACTCCTTCATCGGGCGGTAGCCCAAAGCCAGCAGCGTCGCAAAGCTGGCAAGGTTGTCGTATGGCAAGACTTCCAGCCGATACATCCTGCTGCGATCGGTCGCGAGGCAGTTGATGCCCGCATCAGTAGTAAACGATAGCTCGAACGTTCTGCCGGCTGAATCGCTTACATCTTCGTTGTGGGATCCGAACGGGTAGGCAAGGGTCTCAGGCGCCGAGCCAAGTAGGTGCCCCAGCTCCTTCGAACTATCGACTAACTCAGCTTCCAATTGCCGGGGCGAGAGCGAAGTCAGGTGAGGATGATTGCTGGTATGCGAGCCAAACTCGATTCCCTGTGCGCCCCATTCGCGTATCTGCGCTTCGCTTAGCAACGGCAATAGCGACCACGTTCCGGTGTCCCATTGGTTGGTCTTGCCGATGCAAGATGCGACCAGAAACACAGTAGCCGTCATGCCGTGACGCTTGAGTGCGGGAAAGGCGTATTGCGCCAGATCCTGGTAGCCGTCGTCGAAGGTGATAAGCACCGGCTTGGACGGCAGCGCGCGTCCATGCCGGCACCATGCTATCCAGTCAGCAGGACGAATCGTTGTATAGCCGCGCCTATTAAGCCACCTAAGCTGCTGTTCGAAGTTGTCTGGCGAAACCGTGAGCAGAGGATAGGCGCCATCGTGCGCAGGCCCGACGTGGTGATAGAGCAGCACCGGCAGGCGCATCCCGACTTCCTCGCGGAGCTTATTCCATGAACCGGCAGCTTCCATCGCGCCGCGATAGGTCCCGATACTCTGGCGATGGTCAAGCAGGTTCATCGCGGCGCGGCGCATCGTAGGGATATTCGAAAGAGCGCTGGCGATGCCGAACGGTATCTGCAGCAAATAGTCGGTAGCTGATGACCGCGTCAGCAGCTCGCGGACGCGCGCCTTCAACGATGATCCACTTTGTAGATTTCCGAGCGGCGCCCGCCGCCGATTCTCGGGATAGGTGCGGCAGAAGAGTAGTTGGCTTTTGCCGTACCAGCGGACGTCGAAGTTGATGAACTCGCGCATCGACTTGCGGTAAACGTGCCGCACGACGAGGCCGCGGACGAATCGGAGCCGCGCTCCCGCGCGCGCGAGCCGCACGCCGAATTCGATGTCCTCATCGGCGAAGCGGAAACGCTCGTCGAATCCGCCCGCATCGATCAATAAACGACGCGGCGCTGAAGCGTGCGCGAATCGAAGTGATTGCCACCACTCGACGCCGGGGGCCGCGCGCGCTTTCTCGAGCCATCGATGCTCCCGGTCGTGACGCCACTCGGTCAGCATCCCGGGCGTACTTTGCGGCGACAGCTCGATCTCGCCCATCACGATCACGCGATCTTCAGTGCTTGCGCGATCCTCCTCCTCGTGCGCTTCGACGTGCCGCCGCAGCAGGCTCGCCTCGCACATCATGTCGTCGTCGAGAAATAGCACCAGCCGTCCACGCGCCGCCCGGAGCCCGGCGTTACGCGCCGCGGAAATGCCCGCGTTGGATTGCTCGATTACCCGCACCTGCGCAAAAGCCTCGTGCTTGAGCGCATCGATAGTGCCGTCGGTCGAGCCGTCCACTACGACGATCACCTCGCGCCGCTCCGGCGCCAAATCCTGCTCGAGCACCGTCGGCAGCGTCAGCAGCAGGATGTCGCGGCGGTTGTAGGTGGGGATGACGACCGAGATGTCCGGCGCTATGTCGGGCAAAATATCGTGACAGTTCGTCATGGCAAGGGCCTGACGCCGGCGTGCGCTGGACTCGAGTGCGGCCTCGACATCCGGAACGATTCGATCGCGGCGCCGTACAATTCTTCGCGCAGCAACGCTATCCGCTTCGGATCGAATTCGCGTCGCACCGCCGCTCGCGCTCTTTCGCCGGCCTCGCCGGCATACGCCGCGTCGATCAGATACGGCTTGAGCGCCGATGCCAGCGCCGCCGGATCGCGTGGAGCGACCACCGCGCCGCCGCCGCAATCCGCGATGAACGGCGCCAGCCCCGACCCCGAGGTCACCACCGCCGCGCGACCCGCGGCCATCGCCTCGAGCGTGGCGAAGCTGAAGTTCTCGAACACCGACGGCTGCGCGAAAACTCGACTCGACGCATACAACTCGCCGAGCTTGCCGCGCGCGACATGACCGAGAAACGTGCATCCATCAAAACTTCGCGCAAAACTTCGCGGAGAAGACCAGGCCAGTCGCGGCAACCCGGAACTTCCCGCCGCGTCGTATTCGCCCGCGAATCGCGCCGATACGTCGGGCATCTCGTCGCGCAGGATCGCGATCGCGTCGATCAGCACCTCGGGCGCTTTCCGCGCGTCGAGCCGGCCGGCGAACTGCACGATTCGCCCGGTTCCCGAAGCGGGCGGCGTGACCCATTGCTGCGATTCGATCGGATACGGAATCACCTGGATCGCGTCGCGCTCGACCCAGCCCATCGCCGCGATTTCAACCGCCAGGACCGCCGACGGCGATGTCACCGCGGTCGCGCGGCTGACGCTCATCCGCTCCAGCCGCCCGGCAAGACGCGTGTCCGTGCTTTCGCGCACACCTTTGTGCCGCAGCGCCAGCGTAAGCGGTGTATGCAGATGAGCGACCGTTGGCACATTGCCGAGCGCCGCAAACATCCATCCTTCCGCATCCCAGTCGGGATATTCCACCACGTCGAAAATTGTTCTGAGCCGGCGCGCCTCGCGATAGTTGAACGCGCCCAGCCACGCGCGATGCGCCGTTTCGCCGAATCGAAGTCGCGACGCTCCCCGGATTCGCGGCAGTCGCCGGCGATGCACCCACACGCCATCTTCGAGCCCGTCGCCCGTCCGATGCGCCATCGCGCACGACAGCACGTGAACTTCGTGGCCGCGACGCGCCAGCGCCGGCGCGATACACTCGACGTACGATCCGATTCCACCCCAGCCCGGAGTTTCCGGCGGAAATTCCTCCGAAACCAGCAGAATCTTCAGCGGCACTTCGATTCCGTCCTCAACAACGCTGGGCTGATCGCCGCCGCCCGAAAATCACTACGATTGTTCTTCAGCGGATGCATCCCTAACCTCACGCGGCACGCGAAATCGAGCATCGTGTCGGTGCCTCGTATCGCGATTCGCCTGAGCAGCGCCGGATCGGTTCCGAGATAATTGAACCCACGCGCATCGGTGAAGCCGAGCGCGAAGACTTTCCCCACCGCCTCACGTATCTTGCTTGGAACCTGGCCTTCAGCATACGCGAACGCGATCGGACGCGCGCCCGCCACGCGCGCGAGATCCTCGGCACTGGCCGCGATTTCCGCGTCGAGCTCCGAATCCCGAAGTGCGGCGAGATTTGATTCGCGCCGCTCGCGCACACCGAACTCAATCCCGCGTGCGCTCCACGACCTAACCTGCTCCGCGGTAATTGCGCCGCGCGCCCTCGATCCATTGGTCGACGCCGATTCGCTGCCCTGCGCGATTCGTCCCGCAGCGATAAAAACTGCGGCGCAGAATCCGTGACGCCCGAGCACCGGAAAAATGTAATCGGTCATCTCGCTGGAATCGTTGTCGAACGTCAGCATCATCGCGTGCGGCGGCAACGGCGTGCCCCGGCTGATCCACCCGAACCACTGCGACGGCGTGATCGTCGCGAAGTTCCAGCGTGCCAGCCATTCCATCTGCCGCTCGAACGCGGCGCGCGACACGCACAATTCAGGGTCGATCGCCGCCGACGGCGCGCCCACACGATGATAGAGCAGCACCGGCAATTTCACCGAGAACTCGCGCTCGAATGCCCGCCACGACCCCGCTTCCTGTTTCGCGCTGCGGAAGAGCGCATTTCCTCTGCGGAACTCGAGCAGCCGCATCGCGATACCCTCGGCGATGCCGCCCATCTCCGATGCAGCCTCGGCGCCGCGATAGATCGGCGCGAGCACCTCGTCGAGCGAGAACGGGGCACGCACGGCCGCGCGCCGCAGCAGCCGGGTGATCGCCGAGCCCTGATCGAATCCGGCGAGCGGCGAAACCGGCCGATACTCCGGATGCTTGCGGCAGAGGCGAACCTCGTTCCTGCCGCGCGCCCGGCAATCGTTCTGCACCATCGCGTCCGCGCTCTTGACGTATATTTCGCTCGCCACTGCGTCCGGCAGATACCGAAATTCCACGCCCGCCTTTCTGAGCCTGATCCCCAGATCGAACTCCTCGCAGGCGCCGACCAGGGTCTCATCGAATCCGCCGTACGCGAGTAACAACTCCCGCGGCGCTGAATAGTTGGCGCATACCGCGATATCGCGCGGCCAGTCCGGTCCCGACGCCAACATGCGCTCCGCCCGCGCCACGCTCGCGCGACGAACCCATCGAGTCGCGAGCGTGCGCGGACTTTCCTCTGACACCAGCACCGGTCCCATCGCGACCAGCGGGCCGTTCCGATGAGCGCAGGCGTGCGCGCGAACGAGCCTTTGATCGCAAATCAGATCGTCGTCCAGGAACAGGACCAACTCCCCGGCCGCCTTCCTGATTCCCGAATTTCGGGCCGCCGCCAGACCGCGGCGCTCCTGCTGCACAATCGACAAGCGTCCCTCGAGCGACAGGCTGCGGAGCCATTCGTAGGTCGCGTCGTCCGGACCGTCGATCACGACGACTATTTCGTATGCGTTACCCGCGATGTCCTGTTGCAGGACGGTCGGCAGCGTGCGCTTCAACACCTCGAGACGGCCATAGGTCGCCAGCACCGCCGAAATCATCTAGCGCACTACCTTCGGCAAATTGCGGGGCCGATATAACGATAGCCTCGATCGGGCATGCGTCCGCCGCCGCATGCGCCAATTCGAGCGTGCGCTCCATTCGAAAATCGTATCGCCGGCAAATCGCAAAACCGACCAGATATTAGCCAATCGCGCCCGTTCTCGCGATGCGTTTCCGCTGGTTGCGCCTCCGAACCATCCCAAAATCCGGGTGACCCAGGCACCGAACCGCGATTTTCCACGGAATCCTCTCAGCCGCGAATCTAATCTTTGTGGGTAGACATGCCCATCATAGCACACTAAAGTATGCCATGTCATTCGATTGCCTACGTACAGTAGGTAAAACGCGCCAAAATGTAGCAAAGGGAGGTTGCAAGGATGTTTGAGTTAGTTGGAGATGTCTGGGGCTTCACCAGGGCGCAGCAAAAATACTGGATGATCCCGCTCATTGCTGCGTTGCTTGCCGTGGGTGGACTCGTAGTCGTCGCTCAATCGTCTGCGATCGCGCCATTCATTTATACGCTGTTCTAGAAGTGCAGAGTGAAGATACTCGGTATCTCCGCCTACTATCATGACAGCGCGGCAGCCCTGGTCGCTGACGGCGAGATCGTTGCCGCGGCCCAGGAAGAACGCTTTTCCCGCCGCAAGCACGACGATCGATTCCCCAAGGCTGCGATCGCGTGGTGCCTCAAGGCCGGCGGCCTCGATTTGTGCGACCTCGACAGTATCGTCTTCTACGACAAGCCGATGCTCAAATTCGATCGGCTGCTCGAGACCTACCTCGGCTACGCGCCCCGCGGTTTCGCCTCGTTTGTCGCCGCGATGCCGGTCTGGCTCAAAGACAAGCTGAACCTCAAATCGATGCTCCGCCAGGAACTGGCCGGGCTTGCTGGATGCCGCCCCAAGGATCTGCCGGCGCTCTACTTCACTGAGCATCACCAGGCGCACGCGGCTTCCGCTTTTTTCCCGAGCCCCTTTCCTCGCGCCGCGATTCTCTGCCTCGACGGAGTCGGAGAGTGGGCCACTACGTCGGTCTGGCTCGGCGATGGAAACGATCTGACGCCGGTCTGGCAGATTAACTTCCCACATTCGCTCGGGCTGCTGTACTCGGCCTTTACCTACTACACCGGCTTCAAGGTCAATTCGGGCGAATACAAGTTGATGGGTCTCGCGCCGTACGGTGAGCCGCGCTACGCCGCGACGATCCTGCGGGAACTCATCGACTTGAAGCCCGACGGCACCTTCCGCCTCAACATGGAGTACTTCAACTACGCGACCGGGCGGACGATGACCAACGAGCGCTTCGACCGCCTGTTCGGCGGTCCGCCGCGCCATCCTGACAGCCCCATCTGTCAGCGCGAGATGGACCTGGCCGCGTCGATCCAGAACGTCACCGAGGAGGCGATGCTGCGGCTCGCTCGCACCGTTCATCGCGAGCTCGACACCGATCACCTATGCCTGGCGGGCGGCGTAGCACTGAACTGCGTGGCCAATGGCAGGATTCTGCGCGAAGGTCCGTTTCGCGACATCTGGGTTCAGCCGGCCGCCGACGACGCCGGCGGCGCGCTGGGCGCCGCTTTGTCGTACTGGCATCAGTACCTTGAAAGGCCCAAGGCCGCGCGTGAGGGCGACGCGATGCTAGGCGGCTATCTCGGGCCGAGCTTCACCGACGACGAAATCGAGCAAGCGCTGCTGAAGGTTGGCGCGCGCTACCACAAGCTTGGCGAGGATGAGCTACTCGGCAAGGTCGCGGAAAAGCTGGCGCGCGAAAACGTGGTCGGATGGTTCCAGGGTCGGATGGAATTTGGTCCGCGCGCACTCGGCGCGCGATCGATTCTCGGCGATCCGCGGAGCCCCACGATGCAATCTACCTTGAATCTCAAGATCAAGTATCGCGAATCGTTCCGCCCTTTCGCTCCAGCTATCCTCGCCGAACGAGTCAGCGACTACTTTGAGCTTGACCGCTCAAGTCCTTACATGTCGCTGGTTGCACCGGTCCTTAAGGATAAGCGAATACCTGTCATGGCGGACGCCGAGCACCTGGCAGGCATCGACCGCATCAATCAGGTCCGCTCGACCATTCCGGCCGTGACGCACGTCGATCATTCGGCGCGCATCCAGACCGTGCATCGCCAGACCAATCCGCTGTTTTACAGCTTGCTAAAGAAGTTCGAGGAGCTAACCGGATGCCCGCTGCTGGTGAATACCTCCTTCAACGTGCGCGGCGAGCCGATCGTTTGCACGCCTGCGGATGCCTACCGATGCTTCATGCGAACTGAAATGGACTACCTCGTTATAGGTAGCTTCATCCTGCCTAAGGTCGAGCAGTTTCCGTGGAAGCGCGATGACCTATCGCAGCAAGAGTTCGAGCTCGACCAGGAGAGGAGCAGTTGACCGGCGTCCCCGATGATACCAAAGAACTGCGCACCTTTGGCCTGACGGTGGGCGCGATCTTCGGCGGATTGTTCGGCCTCGCGATTCCTTTGCTGCGCGCGCATCCCTGGCCGCTCTGGCCGTGGATCATCTGCGTGCTGTTCGTCGGCATGGCGGTAGTGGCGCCTGACGCTCTCAAGTACCTCTTCTTACTTTGGAGCGCCGTCGGCCACCTTCTGGGAGCAATCAATACGAGGGTGATCTTGGCGATCATCTATAGCTTGATAGTCATTCCGATGGCTTTGGTCATGCGCGGGCTTGGCAAGGATCCGCTAAGTCGAAAAATCGATCGCAACGCCTCGACCTATCGCGTACCTTCCCGCAAAGCGTCGCGACAAGGCATGGAGCGGCCATTCTGATGCCGACTCATACGCGTGAACCATTCCCTAAAAGTGCGCCGCCCCCGCCATTTCAATCGGTGCTGGCAAAGGCCGCTGATATCCTTGCGTGTCCTGCCTGTAGTGGCAACCTATCGATCATTGGTGCGGCTCTGGATTGCCAGTCGTGCGATAGGTCTTACTCGATCGACCAGGGGATTCCGCAATTGTTTCTGCCCACGGGATGGGAGCCATCGAGGAAGGACGTCACCGAGATCGTCAGGAGCTTTTACGAGGAGACTCCGTTCCCCAACTACGATTCGGTGGACTCGCGCGCGAGTCTCATCGAGAAGGCGCGCCGCGGAATGTTTGCCAGGGCGCTCGACCAAGCGATCGGCGAAAGTGCGCGCATCCTGGACGCCGGCTGCGGCACGGGTCAGCTTAGCAATTTCCTCGGCTTGTGCGCGGGGCGTGAAGTGTTCGGCGCGGACGTCTGCGTGAATTCCTTGCGCTTGGCGCATCGATTCAAGGTCGCGCAGAGCATCGACAACGTCAGCTTCATGCAGATGAACTTGTTCCGGCCGGCCTTCAAGCCGGATTCCTTCGACCTGGTCATCAGCAATGGCGTACTTCACCACACCGCTGATCCATTCGAGGGATTCAAGTCGATCGGCAAGCTGGTCCGCGCGGGCGGCTACGTCGTGGTCGGGTTGTACAACAAGTTCGGCCGCTTGCCGCTCGACCTCAGGCGCGTGCTTTTCCGCCTCACCGGCGATCGCTTCGAGTGGCTCGATTCACGGTTGCGAGATCCCGCCCTGGATTCGGTTAGGAGGAAAACCTGGTTCATGGATCAGTACCGGAATCCGCATGAATCGAAGCATACGATCGATGAAGTGCTTGGCTGGTTCGATAAGACGGGTTTCGAATTCATCAATGGCATTCCAGCTACCACGCCATTCGCTGGCGTCGGTGATGAGCACGGATTGTTTGAAGCAACTCCCAAGGGTAATTCGCTCGATCACCTTCTGGTGCAACTGGCGATGATCCTGAAAGGCGGGCGGGAAGGTGGGTTCTTCGTGATGATCGGCCGCAAACGCAACTAGCCTGCGCGTCCGACTATGAATCGGCGACAGCGCTGTGTCAAGTTGGTACCTGCCGCTATGGCCGCTGCCAGAACCGCCAGCTCGATACGAACACAATCGTGACGAAGCAAAAAACGCCCGATTTATCGATACCTCGCAGACGTGGCGATTACATGCGCACGCGAGTAGAGTCTTGCGGGATCGAGACGGAATCGCGATGCAATAGACTCGCACTCGTGCTAAAGGAGGCTATCGCGATCCCGGGTTCGATCCGAAATTATCGAGCGAGATTTTTCAACGAGATGAAGCGTCCCGAGTCCCGCCTCGCGTTGCGTGCGACCCTCGCGATCGCCGTCGCAGTCGGCTTGGCGTTTTTCACGGCCGGCGGAATCGCGCGTGCCGACGACGCTCCTGCCCCGGCCAACGATTTCGAACAGCAAGGCGTCGTGCCGATGCAGCAAGACATCGTGCCCGTCCAGCAAGACAGCGTGCCGATGCAGCAAGACGTCACGCCCTCGCCGCAGGATTACGTCCCCGAACATCAGGATTCCGCGCCCGCGCAGAACGACTACTTATCTCCGGATAATTCACCGCCGCCGGACGAAGCCCAGGGCGGCGACGACGATCCGCTCGTTCCTTTCAACGAGAAGATGTTCACCTTCAACCTGAAGCTGGACGAATGGATCCTGCGTCCGGTCGCGTCGGGCTACGCCGCGATCGCGCCGCAGCCCGTGCGCCAGAGCGTCGGGCGTTTTTTCGATAATGTAGGCGTGATCCCGCGCTTCGCCAACAACCTCTTCCAGTTGCGGTTTCCCCAAGCCGGAGAAGAAGTTGCCCGCTTCGGCATCAACAGTACGCTCGGACTCGCGGGATTTTTCGATCCCGCCGATTCGTGGTTCGGATTGAAGGAGCACAAAGACGATTTCGGACTGACGCTACGCTATTACGGCGCGCCGACCGGACCATACGTGATGCTGCCTTTTCTTGGGCCATCTACGGTTGGCGATACGATCGGGTTGGCCGTCGATCACGCGATGAATCCGATGAGCTATCTGTTGCCGTGGCCGTGGTATATCGAGATTCCGGTGGGCTTCGCGAAGCGCGGGCTCGAGGCGATTAACTATCGCTCGCTCCGGATGGATCAGTTCGAGGCGGCCGACCGCTACGCGATCGACCTGTACGGCGCGGTGCAGGACGCCTATCTGCAAAAGCGCGCGCATCAGTTGAAGGAACTCAAGGGCGCCACGCCAGGTTCGTCGGGACACGGCTCGATGTACGCGCTGATTGCGGCGCCCTCAACGCTCGAATATCCCTACGGAAACTGGCAGACTCCGCGCGGCCAATGGAGCGAGGTCAGCACCTTCCCCGACGACGCAGGATGCCAAGCTGCCTTGGAGAAGCGCGGCGCGATGGGCGAAGAGCATCCGCTCGAATGCCTCGCGACCGACAGCCGGGAGTATTCGCAGATTCTCACCAACTCCGGCCGTTGAGCGCGCGATTCATTTGGATTCGACATTTCGCACCGGCGATGCGGGCAAAGAAACCGCCGCGCCCGACTCGCCCACTCCCGACGCCGCCCTCGCCAGCGCCTGCTCTTCGTCACCCAGGCAGAAACATCCGGCCCGGAACTGGCTCTTGCAGGACCATCCGGTAAGTTCACCGCTCTTGCCGCCGCCGCATCTAGGCTCCGTTGTCGTGTAGTAGAGCCGGCACGCTTTCTTCTCGCCGGTGCACTTATGCTTGGCGCAATTCGTCGTCTCGCTGTCGATGTATTCCTTTATTTTTGCGTCGTGCGCAGTCTTGGCGATCGCCTCGCTGGTGTCGCTGGTTCCGATTGCGTCTTTAGGATCGTCGAATTTGTTCGGGCAAGCCGCCTCGCCGGGAGTTGGAGGAGTGGCAGGCGCCGGCGCGATTTGACCTTTTTCCTTTTGCTCGAGGCAGAAGCATCCGACCCGCACGTCTCCGCTGCAGGTCCATCCAGTTTTATCGTCGCCCGAGCACGATTGAGTCGCGGTCCTGAGCGCGCGGCAGACGCCTTTGTCCTCGCCGCATTTATTCTCCCTGCACTTCGATTCCTTGGAGAGTTCCTTTGCCTTCTTCTCGAAATCGGGAATTGCGTCGGCCTTCTTGGCGCCCTTGCCGGTGATCGGCTTGGGCTCGTTCCACTTGTTGGGACAATCGGCTGCCCTCGCGGCGATCGCGCCGACGCCCACCATCAACACCAACACCTGCACCGCGATCAGGTTTGATAGTGCGAGTCGCCTCATCCCAGTTCTCCTCCGAGGTTACCGCGCAGCGCGGAGAATCGAGCCGCTCGAGTCGCAGTATCTAGCAAACGAGTCAAAGCGCCGATAGAACCACTCGAATCAGGCTGCAAGTTATTGCTCGATCGAGCGCTATACAAATTCCAGCGAAGAGTCGTAAAGTCCGTTTGATCCGCCGCGCATCGCTGACGCGAGAACTCGCTTCACGCCGGATCGCGGCCGTCATGGAGGGATAGCGATGGACTTCGGAATCTTCTACGAGATCCAGGTCGATAGTCCGCTCAAGCATCGCGAGCGCGAGTACCAGGCCTTTCACGACGTGATGAACCAGGTCGTGCGCGCCGAGGAAGTCGGCTTCACGCATTTCTGGACCGTCGAGCATCACTTCCAGGTCGGCTTCGCGCATTCGTCGGCGCCCGAGGTGCTCTACGGCGCGATCTCGCAGCGCACCAGCAAGATCCGTATCGGGCACGCGGTCGTGCTGCTGCCGTTTCCCTACAATCATCCGATTCGGATCGCGGAGCGCGTCGCGACGCTCGATATCCTGAGCAACGGTCGCGTCGAAGTCGGCACCGGCCGCTCGATAACGCAGGTGGAACTCGGCGGCTTCGGCATCCCCTACAAGGAAACGCGCGCACGATGGGAAGAGGCGCTCGACATCATCACCACCATCTGGAAGAGCAAGGACGGCACCTTCTCCTACAAGGGTAAGTTCTTCGATATCCCCGAGCGCACCGTCGTGCCGATGCCGATCCAGAAGCCGCATCCACCGCTCTGGGTCGCCTGCACCAGCGACGACACGCACGAACTAGCCGGCAAGCTCGGGCTCGGACTACTGTCCTTCACGCTGCTGGTTTCGCCGGAGCGGCTGGGGCAGCGCGTGCGCTCTTATCGCAACGCGATCGAAACGGCCAAACCCTACGGCGCGTTCGTGAACAATCGCGCAGGCGCATTCTCGATGACCCACCTCGCGGATACCGATAAACAGGCGCGCGAAGAAGCCGAGCGCGCGTTCATGTCGTACGTCGGCACCACGCTGCGGGTGAATTCGACGGTGCTCGAGGCGAAAAAGACTGGCGTCGATCCACAGGATCTGGCTCGCGGCCAGGTACCCGACCTACCGACTCAATACGAAGGCCTCGATCCGTCCAAGGTGACGATCGACTCGCTGATCGACAACGGGATGTGCATTTGCGGCAGCCCGGACACGGTCATCCGGCAGCTCGAGCGGATTCAGAAGGAGGCGCAACTCGATCAGTTCCTCGCGATGATGCAGTTCTGGTCGATTCCGCACGCGAAGACGATGCACGCGATCGATCTGTTCGGCAAATACGTGATTCCGCATTTCCGCAACGACAAGGCATCGCGGCCCGCCACTACCGACGCCGCTGCCGATTAGCGCGGAGCAAAAATTCGCCGGGGTCGCGGCCGTCTGTGTCACGACCACTTGCTCGATCGAGGTCGTCCGCCGGGGCCGCTGTAGGTCGCGGTGTATCCCGGCTCCCGGTCGAATTTCACTTCGGGCATTTTCGCGCAGAGCGCCTTCCATGCGGCGATCAGTTCATCTTCAGCGCGGTAGTCGAAGGGATCCTGCAGGATCTTCTCGTCGATCCCGCCTGGTGCAAGCGGATGCTCCTTCAGCCAGCGCGCCGTCATCGCGAGCGCGCTTGCGGGCGCTACCAAATCGGTGTAGCCCAACTGCGATTTGATCTTGCTCAGATCGAGCACGCGATGCGTGGTCCGCGGCTGCGCGAGCATCGGACGCGCCGGGACGGCGAACTGCCACGGCATCGAGACGATCTCCATCTCAGCGCCGAGCGCCTCCGCGATTATTTCGACCCGCTGGCGGATCGTCAGTTGATGCGCATCGCCGCAGTTGTAGATTTGCCCCGACGACAGTTCCGGCTTATCGACCGCCAGCATCACCGCGTGCGCGACGTTCTCCACGTAGCCGGCGTGACTCAGCGAGAGGCCGTCCTCGGGCACGATGATGCGCCGGCGGCCGTCGATAATTCGCCGCACGACGCACCATTCGCGCGGTCCGATCTGATAGCGGCCATACAGGTACGGATACCGGAAGTGCGTCGCGTCGGGATGAATCTCGAAAACCGCGCGCTCGGTTTGCGCGACGCGCCAGCCCTTCGCGTCTTCCTCTTCGACCGGCACCAGCTCGGCGTCTTCGGCGGTGGGCATCGGCATCCCGCGAACTTCCAGCACCGTCGGATTCATGTATCCACGATATGCGGGCGCGCCGCCGATCGAGATGAAGCGGCCGGTCCGGCCGCGCATCACCAGCGCAATCCGGCGCAGCCGTCCGTACGCGGCGAGCGTCAGATCGAAGCTGCGTCCATCGAGCGCTTGCTTTAGCGCATCCTCGGAGAATGGGTCGGCGTGGATATGCTCGACCGCGGGCGGAATTTCATCGACCTCGTGCCGCCCGGTATGCAGCATCGCGACCGCGTAGCCGCGCCCGATCAATCCGTTCACGATCAGATGACCAGTCGGTCCGGTCCCGCCGATAACCAGCGCTTTCACAATATCTCCTGTATGAACGACCGGCACGATCCTCACACGCTCGCCTTGACGAGGGCAAGACGGCAGGACTTTACTCGGGGCTAGATTAACGCGCGCCTGGCACGATTCCAACGCGGGAGTAAATTGAAATGATCGCGACACGCTTATCGCTCAAACTTGCACTCCTCACCTGCGCGATCGCCCTGATGCTCGCTGCGCAGGTTCGCGCTGACGATCGAGCCGACATCCGCGCCGTCGAGGATCATGTGATCGACGCGATCAACGCCAAAGACATCGACGCGATGATGCGCAATTACGTCACCGACGGCCTGCTGGTGTTTGACGACGCGATGCCCTTTCAACTCGAAGGCGCCGACGCATGGCGGAAAACCTGGACTGGAGTATTTGCCAGGGCGCGGTCCTTCGACGTGAAGGTGTCGAACTTCGTGGTCGAGACCGCCGGCGATCTGGGTATCGCGCACGGCGTCGTTCATATCGAGTTCGTCGGCGACAAGGGCAAACTCAGTGAGACCGCCCGTCTGACCGAGGCCTATCGCAAGGTCGGCGGCAACTGGCTCATCTTCCACGAGCATCTGTCGGTCCCGATCGATCCGGCAACCGGCAAAGGAGTGCTCGACGCCAAGCCATAAGAAGGAATTCTTATCGCCAGGACACCAAGGCACTTAAAGTAGAGAAGATACTTTCAAAGGAACTTGGCGCCCGGGCGCCTTAGTGGTGAAAACTTGATTAGTTAGCTCGAGGAGGAGTGCATCGTGATTGTTCAGGCGCGCAAAGCATACAAAGTAGTGACCGAAAAAAATGTTCCGATGAATGCCCGGGACGGAGTCACGCTCTTCGCGGACGTGATACGGCCCGACGCGCCCGGACGTTTTCCGGTCCTGCTCAGCCGAACTCCCTACAACAAGAAGGGTACCGACGACCCTAATGGCCCGAGCTATCTGTTTGCCCGCTACGGCTACGTAACCGTGATGCAGGACTGTCGCGGCCGCTTCGAGTCCAAAGGCGAGTACGACACCATCTTCCAGGAAGTCGCCGACGGCTATGATGCGGTCGAATGGGCTGCACGGCTGCCATGGTCCAATGGCCGGGTAGGAACGACCGGCCAGTCGTATCTCGGACTGACCCAGTACATGATAGCCTGCAACGATCCTATGCCGCCGTCACTGCAGGTGATGGCTCCCGTCTCGGCCTCGTCGGACTATCACGCTAGCTGGATCTATCATACCGGCGGAGTTGCTATGTGGGGATGGATGATCCCTTATGCCTTGTTCAAGGGACTTAATACCTTGAAGCGAGCAAAGCGGAACGACCTGTTCGAGCGTGCAAAGGAATATGTCGAAGGAGGGGAGTTTCCTGTCATAAGGCAAACTCGTTTCGGCTTTAACGCCTTCACTCCCCTAACCGATAAGTGGTATCGCCACCTCCCTATCAAGGACTGGGCCGAGCTACTGAAAGAAGCTGCGCCCTACCTGGCCGATCACATCGCGCATGCCGACGATGGCGAATACTGGTATCGCGCCAACGTGAACCGCCACGCCGCGAGCGTCAGCGTACCGATGCTGCACGTTACCTCATGGTATGACATCTTCGGCGAAGGCGGCATGAGCGCCTATCGCAGCATCAAGGACGACAGCCGATCCGAGAAGGCGCGCAGCGGACAACGACTTATAATTGGCCCCTGGGGCCACTTACTCCCTTACAACGTGCCAAGCTCGCGCGGCACCGGCGATATCGATTTCGGTCCGTCCGCCCTGATCGACCTTAATGAAACTCTGCTCCGATGGTTCGATTACTGGCTAAAGGATATCGACAACGGAATCATCGACGAGCCGCCAGTGACGATCTTCACGCTGGGCGAGAACCGCTGGCAAAGCTTATCCGATTGGCCGCCGCCTAACATGCGCGAGGTTCGTTATTTCCTGCACAGCCAGAAGGGCGCCAACACTCTAAGTGGTGACGGTGCGCTTTCCACCGTGCCGCCGAACACCGAACCAACTGACACCTACACCTACGACCCGAATGATCCGGTTCCATCACTAGGCGGCAACAACCTTACAATTGATATCGGGGTGCAGGATCAACGGCCGGCCGAAGAACGTCCCGATGTCCTGGTCTATACCTCCGAGCCGATCGAGCAACCGCTCGAGGTTACCGGGCCGGTGAAGGTCGCTCTATGGGCATCGTCGTCCGCTATCGATACCGACTTCACCGCCAAGCTCGTGGACGTGCATCCGAGCGGCTACGCGCAGAATCTTCTCGATGGCATCATTCGCGCGCGTTATCGGGAATCCGCGAGCGCGCCAAAGATGATGAAAGCTGACAAGCCGTACCTCTTCACGATCGATTTGTGGGCCACCAGCAACGTCTTCCTGCCGGGTCATCGCATTCGGGTCGAAATCAGCTCCAGCAACTTCCCGCGGTTCGACCGGAACCTCAACACCGGCGAGGCATTCGGCGAAGGCACGAAAGGAATCCCGGCGCGCCAGACCGTGTTTCATCGAGCCGATATGACGTCCTTCCTCCTGCTGCCCGTCATCCCGAGATAGAAGAGAAGTCAGAGTCTGCGTTTGCAAACGCACGGCGGAAAGTAGCATTAGAGAGGATGCGATCGCGCCATTGCGAAAGGAGCTAGATTACCGATGAAGGCCGCCGTATTTCATGGTCCCCACCAGCCGCTCACGATCGAGCAGGTCGATATCGACGATCCGCAGGATCACGAGGTCCTCATGCGCACCGCCGCGACCGGCGTATGCCATAGCGATCTGCATTTCGTCGAGGGGCTTTATCCGCATGCTGCGCCCGCGATCCTCGGCCACGAGGCCGCCGGCGTCGTCGAGAAGGTCGGCAAGTCGGTGAGCTATCTCAAGGCGGGCGACCACGTCATCTCATGTCCGTCGGTGTTCTGCGGCTACTGCGAGGAGTGCATGTCGGGGCATCCCAATCGATGCACGAATCGGCAGGCAACGCAGCGCGCGGCGGATGCCAAGCCGCGACTCTCGCAAAACGGCAATCCGGTGCGCCAGTTCAGCGATCTCTCGACCTATGCGGAAAAAATGCTGGTGCATGAGAACGCGCTGGTGAAGATCATTGACGAGATGCCGCTCGATCGCGCCGCGCTGATCGGATGCGGCGTGACCACCGGCGTCGGCGCCGTGCTGAATACCGCGAAGATCGAGCCGGGTTGCACGGTGGCGGTCTTCGGGTGCGGCGGCGTCGGCATCTCGGCGATCCAGGGCGCGAAGATCGGCGGCGCGCGCCGCATCATCGCGATCGATCAATTCGAGAACAAGCTTGCGATGGCCAGGCGTTTCGGCGCGACCGATACCATCGACGCGTCGCACACCGACGCGCTCAAGGAAATCCGCAAGATGACGGGCGGCGGCGTTGACTACGCGTTCGAGGCGGTAGGACTGAAGAAACTCGCCGAGCAATGCTTCGATTCGACCAAGGTCGGCGGTACCGCGGTCATCATCGGCATGATCCCGGTCGGGCAGAAAGTCGAAATCGACGGGCCGCGCCTGCTCACCGAGCGCACTTTAAAAGGCTCGATGATGGGTAGCAATCGATTTCGGATCGACATGCCGCGCTACATCGACTTCTACTTGCAGGGGCGCCTCAATCTCGACGACATGGTTACCAAGCGCGCGAAACTCGAGGACGTCAACGACGCATTCGCCGCGATGAAGCGTGGCGAAGTCGCCCGCACCGTCCTGATGTTCGACTAGGCCGGCGAGCTACAGCATCCGCGGCATCTGCAGATCGCTGCCGAGCGCCGACTTGAACATTTTCGACAGGCGCTCGACCGTCCACGGTCCGTCGCCGATGAGCACGCGCTCCGGCACGATGTGCGAGTAGCGCGTGATGCGATAGCCCATCGCGCCGATGCATTGTCCGTTGACGTACTGCGCCTCGTCACTCGCGAGGAACGCTACAACTGGCGCCACGTTGGCAGGATCGTGAATAGTGTGGGCTGCGTCCTTGCTCTGCGGAAAGCTCATCCCCGGTATTCGTCCCTGCGGGATCGAATCGGTCATGCGGGTCGAGGCGCCCGGCATGATCGCGTTGACGGTGATGTTGTACTTGGCCAGCGCAACAGCACTGCTATAGGTCAAACCCAGGATCGCAGCTTTGGCGGCGGCATAGTTGGGCTGGCCCGGAGCGCCCAGCGCCGCACCCGATGAGAAGTTGATGATGCGTCCCTGCTTGCGCTCGCGCATATGCGCCGAGCCCGGCCGCATCGTGCAGTAATGGCCCTTCAGATGAACGCGGATGACCTCGTCCCATTCTTCTTCGGTCATGTTGAAGATCATCTTGTCTCTGAGGATGCCGGCGACGTTAACCAGAATGTCCAGCTTGCCGAACTCGCGAATCGCCTGCTCGACCAGACCCTCGCCGCCCTGCACGGTCGCGATATCCGATGTATTTGCCGCTGCAACTCCACCGCTGTCCATGATCTCGCTGACCACCTGCTCGGCAGGCGAGGACGGCTCCTTGCGGCCGTCAACCGTCACTCCAGCGTCATTGACGACGACCGCCGCACCTTCCGCGGCCAACGCCTTCGCGACGCCGCGACCGATTCCGCGCCCGGCTCCGGTTACCGCCGCTACTTTCCCTTCGAGTGTGCGCATATGAAGACTCCCGCTTGCGCTTGCAGGCGATCGGAGATTCGATCGCGGACTGCTGGTATCTCTAGCGCAGGCGGTTTCGCGAAGTCAAAAGCGCGCTGCCTACTTCGGCGGGTAGGGGATCTTTTCCGGCATCTTGCCGCTCACCCGCGCCTGCTCGATGGTCTTGGTGAGCAGATCGTTCGCGGTGACCAGGCGGGCCTCCTCGGACTGCACCTTCTCCAGCGAGGCTTTTAGTTGCGAGTTCTCCTCCCGCAGTTTGCGAACCTGTTCGCTGAGCTCGGCGATGCGCGCCTGCTCGCGCTGCTCCGCCGCTTCCTGCCGATAGCGCTCCCATCCGATCAGCCCGAGCAGCGCCAGGACGATAAGTGCTGCGATTACGTATCGATACATCTCGGGCTACCCGACGATACTCACTTGCCGCGTCGCGCAGGGGATTTCGTCCGCTTCGGCGCCGCGCGCTTCCTTGATTTGGCAGTAGAGGCCGCCCCGCGCGGCGTTCGCCAGAGCTCGCGCGATGCAATCCGCGCGCCTTCCGCCATCGATCTCAACTTGGCCCACGTGATTGCCGGCTCCACCGCCGTGAACCCCGCGAACGTCGAGAATCCGCAGTCGCTCCCTGCGATCACGTTCTCCCGGCCGACCACTTTCGCGAACCTGACGATGCGTTCCGCAACCAGTTCCGGATGCTCGATGAAGTTAGTCGAGGAATCGAGCACGCCGGGGATAAGCACCTTGCCCGCCGGCAGCTTAACGTTCTGCCACACCTTCCATTCATGCTCGTGCCGAGGATTCGATGCTTCGAACGAAATTCCAGCAGGCTTCGCCTTCAACACGATGTCCACGATTTCGTTCAGCGGCACATCGCGATGATGCGGTCCTTCGTAGTTGCCCCAGCAGAGATGCAACCGCGCCGCCTCGGCGGGAACGTCGGCCAGCGCATGGTTCAACGCCTCGACGTGCATCGCCGCGCTCTTGCGAAACTCCGACGTCTTGCGGTCGGCGAATTGGATATGGCGGTTCATCGCCAGGTCAGGGCAATCGATTTGCAGCAACAGCCCCGCGCGATAAATCGCGTCGTACTCGGTCTTCATCGCATCCGCCAGCGCCGCGAGATACGCCTCATGGCTCCCGTAATGCTGATTCGGCAGGAACACCGAGATCACTCCCGGCGATGCCGCGCTCATGAAAAGCTCCTGGGCCTTCGCGCCGGTCGCCGCTTGCTTGAGATTCGCGATGTCAGTATCGAGGTCGCGCGTGTCGCGGTATCGAATCGGCCCATCGCACGCCGGCATCTTCATGCTCGCCACCGGGCTCTGCGCAAACATCCGCGCGCCGAACTCCGGAAACTCCTTGATGTCGCCGAGGGTCCCCGCGAGCATCCCCGGATTCACTCCCTCGAAACCGCTCAGCCGGTCCTTGACGTAGGTCGAGTAGCCGGGCTTGCTCATCTCCCCGTCGTTGATTACATCGACGCCCGCATCCGTTTGCTTGCGGATGACTTCCGCCACCGCCTCACGCACCGCCTCGTCGAACACCGCGCGATCGAGAGGTTCGCCCGCTTCTTTCGCCATCAGCAACCCGAGCAACCCTGCGGGTCGCGGCAGACTGCCGGTATGCGTGGTGAGAATTCGCTTGCTGCTGCGTTTCATGTTTTTTGATTTGCCTCATTCCGACTCATACTCGACTTCACCAGTATGGAAAAGCTGCTGACGATGCCCGCTTGGAACCATCCGGCCAGGCGCGGCGCCGCCGATGAACTCGCTGATTCGCTTGACAGACGAGCCCGCGTATTGCTCGTCTTGCCGCATAGCTGCCGCCCGAGTTGCAGGGCTCCGGCACAATGTGCGAGTAACGCCTGATCCGGACACTGTTCCCCAACGCTATGGAGCACTGTAGGAAAAAGCATTCTGTGCGCTCGACGGTTCACCTCGTGGTCAGCTGGCCGCATGAGGAACTCCGTTCACCTTCTCGATTTTGACAATCATCCAGCGAGTCGGCTTACCGCTGAGTTCAAATTCGACTTCCTCATCCTCTTGAGCCCCGAGCACCGCTGCACCCTCTGGCTGTGATGCTGATATGAAACCAAGATCGGGGTCATGACGATCCGCCAAGTTGGCATGATCCAGCAGGGAACTGCAGCATAAGATGATTGCAAGGCGGTGCGCGCACCCCTGCGAAGACGAGAAGCACTCTTGCCAGAGCCTTTACCGATCCTGCGGATGGCCGTAAGAAGCATTTGTAAAGCAGCGTCAACCCGCCGAGTGATGCGCGCTTTGAGAGTCAGGGGTGTTCGCATCCTGACCACGTCGTGAAAGAGCTGCCGTGTTTCCTCTTTCGCGGCACGTCTATGCTCATCGAGTTCGAGAAGGCGCGCGCGGCCGTCGATCACGCGCAGGCGCGCGTCTGCACATGCCCAATTCCATGCATCGCGCCAGTCGATAGTTGTCCATGATCGCGGCGTTCCGCCGATGGCGGAGCGATTCACGCGCAACGTCCCGTCGGCCTACACGTCATCTGAGCACGCGGCGCGGGAGCGCGACGTACTCGCTAAATTGGGGATTGATATAGTTGACGCACAAGACTTTCTCATGATACGTTGCACTCACGATGACGCACCTTAGTGTTTTGGCCGCAACTTCTTGGCTTTTCGTTCCTCGGCAAGCCTGTGATCGATCTCGCTTTTGGGAACGGACGCAATTTTACGGAGCGCATCCCTAAGTTTGGGCATTGAAATAAGTCTCGATTTTCTCATCGGAGAACCCTTTCCCATGGCAGAAAAACCGTTGCCGCCGCCGTTGAAGCCTCCACCCCCTAGGCATGAGAACAAATCAATCAATACTCAAAAGCCACCCCTAAAGCCGCCACCCCCGAGGATAATTAAGAAGGGAGGCTAATTCTTTTCCCACCCCCAACTGCCAGGTTTCGAGTAGTAGCGGGAGTGCCAAGAAGAAGGCTCCCGCAATTACTAGTCGCTCCGTAACTCTGAGCGCGGTTGCTTTTTGTTCATTGATTCTATTATGCGAAACAACCGTTCGGTACATTCCGATCAGATAGTAGCGTCGCAACTGATCGGGATGCTGAAAGTACTCGCTTGCAAACCACAGCTTTTTCTCATGGAATCCCTCAAAGGTTCGCACGCGCAGTCCCCAAAGTGCCGAACCCGCCGCGAGAAGCAAGAGGACGATTCCAAGGAACAAAAAAATCGGTGCGATAGGCCAGTCTTTTACTAAGTCTCTCCAACTTGCAAACGTTGAGACAACCACGACGATCATCGCTCCACTAAAGCCTGCGAAAATGCCCGCTTTCGTATCTAGCCAGTTCACACGATCAAGAGCATCGCGCACCAATTGCGAGCCAAAATCGTAAAGTTCGCCTGTGACTTGCTGATCTTCGTATGTCCCCAGCATTTCTATGACATCAGCTTCACCCTCGACTCGCGGTCCGTTGTCGGAGGTGTGACCGTTGACTTCTGTTTCTACCATTTGCTTATCCCTCTTTGCCTATTAACTCTTTGTAGGTCAGCCTACGCCCATCGGATTGTGCCAGAGCGACCATGAAGCGCTCACCATCGCTAACCGTGCGTTGATTGAAACGAAATGTTGCGTCGTCCAGATAACGATCAAGCTGCCATGGCATCACGAAATGATGCGTACCGTAAATCGTCCGCTTAAAATTCGCCCAGAAGCTTTCGATCCCATTGGTATGGACCGCGCCACGAACGTACTCCTCGGAGTGGTTGATTACTTGGTGCGCGTAGTCCGCATTCAGGCCACGAAATGCCGCCGCCTCATCGGTATAGATAATCGCGCCCGACTCGACGTTATAGCGAATTATATCTTGAAGCGTTTCGGCTCGCTCATTCGCTACGGTCTTCGCTCGAATCTGCCCATGCCGTGCGAGCAAGCCAAAGACAACCGCCTTTCCGACATTGCCCGTTCCGCGATGTAGTCGCTTGCTACGATGCTTGTTCTTTTCTAGTCCGCCGATGCCAGTAGTATCCCCTTCAACCGGCCCTGACATGGGCGTCTCGAAGCTACCCGCCCGCAACGCAAGCCGGATACGATGAAGCATGAACCATGCGGTCTTCTGTGTGACTCCCAAAGCCTTTGCCAGCCGATGGGAGCTATAGCCCTTTGTCGAGCAAGTGAGTAGCCAGACGGCAGGGAGCCACTTATCCAATGTGATAGGGGAATCCTCAAAGATGCTCCCCACCTTGACCGAAAACTGTTTGCGACATGATTTGCAGCGCCAGATTGCGCGCGTGCGGATGAACCACACTTCTTTTGATCCACAATCTTTGCGCGGGCAGCTTACGCCATCCGGCCAGCGACATTCGGCCAGATAGTTACGGCAAACTTCCCCATCCACGAAGTATCGAATCGCTTCAATCAATGTCCTTGGCGTCTTCATATGTTAGATACTACACACACAACCGTTGTGTGTCAAGTATATCAGTCCCCTAAATTGGGCGCGCACGATGGAGATGTGCTCGGCGTGGTCGCGCGGGATTTCGAAATCGGCGAAGGCATTCAGCGCAACTTCGAATCGGCGCGATCGACGGCGTGATGTACGGGCGCTACGAAACTGCGCTCGAACAGTTTCATCGCTCGATTCGGGAGGCGCTGGCCGAGGCGTAGTTCTCCCCGATTTTGAAGACCGGCACCTCGAATTCGGCGCGGAAGCCGCCATAGGGTCCGGGCGCGCGGGCGCTCAGACGCCAGACGATCCTGCGGCGCGGATTCAGATCGTCGCTCGCGAGGCAATCCGGCGGGATGATGAAAGCGACCGGAATCGCTCCCGCCGAGTCGCTGATCGTACTGAGCTCGGCGCGCCACAATACTCGATCCCAGATAGTGAGGTGGTGAAAAGTGCCGCGCATCGTGCGCGCGACGCACGCGAGCTCGAGCATCGCGGCGCGACCCGCGGATAACGGCCGCTCAGCGTCGATTTTCCCGAGCAGCGAGCCGCCGATCTGCGCGGGTATCGACGCCATCGTAAATGTTGCTTCCCCATATTCGCGCGCCCGGCGCGCGAGGCGCATCGCCCATGCGAGCATCACGACTCCGGCGACCGGAAATATCAGGGCGAGCATTGGCGGATAGCCGTGAGTGCGAATCGCTTGATGAGGAACGATGGCGAACAGCGGAAATGTCGCGAGGCACCAGGCCGCGGCGAAGATCAGGAAGCGGCGCGCGTCGCGGCGATTCGAAGTGCGCATCGCGCCGGCAGCCCAGTCCTCGCGCCACATCCACGGTTCGTTAGGATGCTGCGCGCGCAATTGTTCGTTAGCGTCCGGCGGATGAGCGGCGAATCGCACCCACCAGATGATTCCGAATCCGGCGGCGCCGCACGCGATCGCGATCAGTCCGGCGAGCGCCGCTTCTTCCCATCGCCCCGCTCGCGCGCGCGTGAACGCGACCAGCGCCGCTACTATCGCCGCGATGCACATCGGCGTGCCGAAAAATTTGAGATACGCGAGCGCGAGCCGTTCGGGATTTTTCAATTGCGCGAGCCTTCGCCCGACCGGCGGCTGCCTACGCTACGCCTGCGGTTCCTGGCTCCGCTGGCGGAGGAATCGCCCGATGAGCAGGCGCATCGATTCGATCGGCTGAATCCCAATCAACGGGAATTCGCCGAGGATGAAAGTTGGATAGCCGAGCGCCGAGAATTCGTCAGCCTCGCGCTTGTGCGATTCGATGCGCGGAGTCATCGCGCCGCTCGAAATTGTCGCGCGAAACCGTGCTCGATTCATCCCGGCCCGCTCCGCGATCGTGTCGAGCACGTCCGCATTAGCGATGTCCACTCCTTGCTCGAAGGCCGCGCGGAACACCGCCTCGTGATATTTGCGAAACACGCCGGCGTCGCGCGCGATTTCGGAACCTTGCAGCGCCGCGCTCGAATCGATCCAGCTCTTCGGCGGCGCCACGGCAATACCCGTCTCAGCCGCGACCATCAGCACCTTCTCGCGCTCGCGATCGCCGAGCACGCGCCCCGGCTTCGCGCGATGATCCCGCATCGCGATCGGCACGCCTTTCCAGAGCGCCTCGAAACCAAGCTCGCCTTCGAGTTCGCGCACGATTCGCCACGCGATGTAGCAGAGCGTCGATGCGTAGTCGAAGTATATTGGTATCCGCACCAGTGCTGTCGTCATGCTGATCGAATGATGAGCGCGCGCCTTTGATTCAGCGCGATAGTGGCGCGTTTGCGAAGCACTCGCAATCAAGCCGCGCGATTGCGGCAAGACACTCTCCCCTCCACATTCCAAGCGATGTTGCCCTCTCTTCCGTCATCCCGAGCGAAGGCTGCCGGAGTCGAAGGATCTCAATGCCAGCGAGGTCGATGGGACCGAGCGGAGCAAAGGATCCGGGATTCTTCGCTGCGCTCAGAATGACAAAGAGGGGCGGCATCATCAGGCTCGGTGCTTGCGCGAACTCGATGGCTCCCACATCCTGATCGCACGATGAATTCGAAACGTCGTCCGATTCTGAAACTAGGCGTGGTCGATCTTGGCGTCGAAAGCGCGTCGCTGCCCAACGGCGTGCAAGTCGATCTGGCCGTGATTCGGCATCCGGGCGCTGCTGCGATCGTCGCGCTCGACGACGACATGAATATCGCGACACTGAGTCAATATCGCTACGCGATCGACGCGTGGATGTGGGAGATTCCCGCCGGATGCCGCAATCCGGGCGAGGATTTTTTCGCCTGTGCGCAACGCGAATTGGGCGAAGAGGCCGGCGTCGCCGCGGCGCGCTGGGATCGCCTTGGCTCGATCGTCACGATCCCGAGTTTTTGCGACGAGCGGATCGAAGTTTATCTCGCGCGCGAACTATCCGCGGGCGTGGGCGTGCTCGATCACGACGAAGTGATTCGGGTGAGCAAAGTGCCCTTTACCGAAACATTCGAGATGATTCGCCGCGGCGACATCGTCGATGCGAAATCGATCGCCGCACTCTATCGCGCCCGCGATTTTCTCGATCTCGAGCGCCGCCCGTGACCTCGGCTCGCCATCCGTCATTTCGAACGCAGTGAGAAATCCCGGATTACTTCTTGGCGTTCACGACGAATTGGCCGCCGACGTGCGCCGGATGCAACTGGCATGAGTACGGAAAGACGCCAGTTTTGTCCGCGACGAACGTGATCGTCTTGGGCGTGCCGCGAGCCACGACTTCCGTGATGTTGTAGCCGGGGATCGTGAAGCCGTGCTGATTCGACGAGCCCGGCACCTGGTTCTTGAGCGTGAGCTTTACCTTGTCGCCCTGATCGACGGTGATCGTGCTGGGCAGCCAGAATTTGACGTCATTGGCTTCTACCGAAACTATCGTAAAGGCCTTGGTGCCGGGCTCTTCCATCGTGGCGGTGGTGGCCCCGGCGGCGGGCGGCGCGTCGGCGGCGATGGTTCGAACCGCGCCGGCCAGCATGAATATTCCAACGCTCGCAAGCAGCGCCATTTTCTTGAGGATCAATTTGCTCATCGAGAGATCTCCTTGTTCAGGAAGACGATACATGGTGTCGGCGCGCGCCGCGAACCTTATCCATTGAAACGTTTGGCGAGTTTGCGCCATTCGGCGTCGTCGGTACCCGGGCGATAGGGAATATAAAAAGCGAGGCGGTCAAGCAATCCGTCGTAGCGCGCCATCACCTTGTCATGGATGTCGTCGAAGGTGCCGGACACGGTGTACACGTCGAGCATCTCGTCGGTGATCTCTTTGGCCATCGCGGCCCATTCGCCCTTGGCCGCTTTCTCATTGAGGCGCTGCGCCACGTCGCCCCATCCGTGCATATCGAGCACGATCTTGTAGGTGCGCGTCGATGCGTAAAACGAAATTTGCTGCCGCACCGCTTCGCGGTTCTTTTTGATTTCGTCCTGATTGCGGCCGACGATCACGAAGGCGGTCGTCTGTATCGTGAAGTCGTTGCGCGAGCGGCCGGATTTCGCGAGTCCCTTCTCGACGTTAGGCAGCACGTATTCGCGCAGATACTTGGGCGAGTTGAACGGATGCGCGTGCAGGCCGTCGCACAATTCGCCGGCGAGCCGAATGATGTGCTCGTTCACGCCGGCGATATGGATCGGGATGTTCGTGAAGGTATGCTTGGCCGGCGTGAAGAACGGCGTCATCAGCGAGAAGTGGTAGAACTTGCCCTGGTAGGACAGCTTCGCGCCGCCTTCCGACCAGCACTTGAAAATCGCGCGCATCGACTGGAGGTATTCGCGCAATTTCGGCACCGGCGCTTCCCACTTGGTGCTGTAGCGGCGCTCGATGTGGCCTTTCACTTGAGTGCCAAGGCCGACGATGAAGCGGCCTTCCGAAAGCCCGGCCAGGTCCCACGCGCTGGCGGCAGTGATCATCGGGCTTCGCGGGAACGCGATCGCGACCGAGGTGCCGACTTTGATGCTCTTGGTGTGTTCGGCGGCGATCGCCGACGCCAGAAAGGCGTCGTTGCCGGCTTCGGGAATCCACAACGCGTCGAAGCCTGCGTCTTCGGCGGCGCGGGCGGCGGCTGGAACTTCGCGCAAATGGCGGGTCGAGAGACCAGTGTCGAGTTTCATACGATTTTCACTCCAATATTTTCGCGATGCGGCGCCCCGATGCTAACAAAGCGGATGCGGGGCGGGAAAGCGTCGCGCGAACGCCGTCAGCGCGGACGGACGCGGCTCTGAATCACGTCGAGCACGCGGCGTGGATAATCCGAGATGAGTCCATCGGCGCCGAGGTCGAGCAGTTCGCGCATTTCGGCCGGGTCATTGACGGTCCAGACGTGGACCTCGAGGCCGAGGCTGTGCGCGAACGCGACGCTCTCGGCGGTGACCAGATCCCACGACTCGTAACGACGCGGAATCTGCAGGGCGGCGCCGGGCGGACGGTAGTTGGGGTCGCGCGACGCCATCGCCTGCAGAAAGAATCCCGACTCGAAGTAGGAAAAGTTGGTCGGGATATCGGGCGCGAGGCGGCGAATCTCGTCGAGCGGCTCCTGATGCTCGCTCGCGACCAGCACCCGTCGGCGCATCCCGGCGCTATCGATCACCGCCAGCATTGGCTCGACCAGGCTCGGCGCCACCTGCTTGACCTCTACGATGGCGCAGATCTGTGGGAAGGTCGCGAGCACCTCCTCGAGGCGGGGTACCTGCACGCCCTGGTTCCGGAAAGGAAACCTCGCGCCGTCGAGCGAGAAATTCTTTCCGGCGTCGACTTTTGCAAGCTCGGTGTAAGTCATCGCGCGTATAAAGCGATCGTCGCCGCCCATGCGCATTAGATTGTCGTCGTGGCTGACGGCCACTTCGCCGTCGCGGGTCATGTGAATGTCGAACTCGATGTACGGCGCGCCCGCATCGATCGCGGCGCGAAAAGAGACGAGGGTGTTCTCGGGGTGGGTACCCGCGCTGCCACGATGCCCAATCGCCCGCGGCGTCGGACTCGCGAAGAAGTCGGTATTCACGTTGGCAAGGCCTGGATCGAAGCGAATGAGCGCCACTTGAGGCGGCCAATTGCGTTAACCGGATCGGCGAGGTTGCCGCGTGGGGTACCGGTATTAGAGGGCGCCCTCGAATTCGACGTCGGATACATTGCGAACCGAGCGACGAGCCTCGGCGCGGGCCGACGAGCGCGACGAACGCCGATTCTTCAGGCGCTTTATCGACACGTGATAAAGGTCGCCAAACTTGGAAATCGCGGGCTTGCGGCTGTCCGCCGAGACGTCACGGCTGCCGAGGTCGGGCAGCTTGGCGAGCATCGACTGGTAGCGGCCCTTGATGTTGTTGAAGAGCGCCTGCATCCGAGGCGAAACGGGGTGATTCTCACCTATCTTCTCGTTCAGCGGATTGACGTACTCGCCCCGCTTCTCCATCGCGAAATGCAGATGCGGACCGGTCGAGAGTCCAGTCGAGCCGACAAAGCCGATGACCTGACCGACGTGAACGTAGCTGTCGGGTTTCAGGCCCGGGCTGATCTTCGAAAGGTGGCCATAGATGCTCACCATATCGTGCGCGTGCCCGATTCGAACGCAGTTGCCAAGCTCACCCGCCCATCCGGCGCTTTCGATCTTGCCGTCCGCGACCGCCTTGACCGGCTCGCCGAGCTGCGCGACCAGATCGACGCCGACATGCGGCCTGAAAGCGTGCAGCACCGGATGGTAACGGTGGAAGCTGAAGCCGGACGAAATGTACTTGAAATTGACCGGGAAGCGCAGGAACTGCGGCCCGAGGACGCGCCCCTTTTCATCGTATAGATGTGGGCGGCCGTGCTCGTCGCGAAACGAGATTGCCATCAGCGTGCGGCTGCCGAAGCGAATCTGCGCCGCCTCGACCTCCTGCGCCTGGGTGTAGGTGCCGTCGCGGCTGACCTTCTCATGATAGATCAGCTTGACGGCCGCGCCGGGGGCGAGACGGGCCAGGTCGTGGCGGTCGGCGAAAGCATCCTCGAGCGACTCGATAATCGGCGCGGGAATCCCATTTTCGGCGGCGGCGCGACGGAAACTATCCTTCACGGCGAAGGTCAGGTTGATGGGCTTGGTGATGTACTGAATCGGCTGGACGGTCGCCTTGATGATGCCTGCACCGAGGCTGGCCTCGGTGACGGCCATCCGGTCGTCGAGGTCGTATTTCAGGCCGCGCATTTCGCCCGACTCGGGATCCTTATAAATAGTCAGGGGATGGCCCTTCTGAAACAGGCTATTCTGGCTGGCGCGCTTGAAGGGAGCGGACCATTCGCGGATTTCGTCCCGCTCCAGGCCGGCTTCGCGGAGATAACTCTCGATCGGCGCGGTCCGCTCGAGCGTCGTGCTAATCGTGATGGAAGGCGGGGCGGGATCGACGTACTCGGAGTCTTCGTAGCTGTCGGCGTAGTCGCGGCCAGCCTCCATCCGGTCGAGCGGAGGCGAAATAGATTGAGGATTTGCCTGGAAAAAAAGATGCACAGAGGCAATCGTAGCGAGCAAAGCCACGATAATGGCCGTTATTGCACGAGGCACGGCCGGTTCGATTCTCCCCCGAGAATACACGCAGGCGAAGTTAAGTCATTTGGATAGTCAACGCAACACTTCCGAATCATTTCGATGCACAGCCGGTTATCCAGAGCACGAGGCAACTGTTTGAGTGTTATATGGAAAGTTATGATAAGCAGTCGTGTCCAAATTTGAGCATCCGATGGTGATCGGGCTTGACCTGGGACGACGGCGAATCGGAGTCGCGATAGCGGAGACGGACGGCAACGGTGCGTATCCACTAGGCACCATCGACCGGAGTTCGTTCAAGCGCGATCTTGACGCGCTGGTGGCGATGCTCGCGGGGCGCGCGGTGGACGCGGTCGTCGTCGGGCTGCCGCTCAGCATGGACGGTAGCGAAAACGAGGCGGCGCGCTCGGCGCGGGCCTATGGCGAACGGATTGCCGGAGCGCTCGGGGTGAAGGTCGAGATGTTCGACGAGCGCCTGACCAGCTTCGAGGCCGAGGAGCGCCTCAAAACGATGCCGATCAGGCGAGGCTCGAAGCGGGCGGCGATCGACGCAATTGCGGCGACGGTGATCCTCGAGGGATGGCTGCAGGCGCGCGCCGCGAAGAAATCGTGAGCGAGGGTCGATTGAATTTCCGTGCTAGCATGGAATCTGGCGGTGGCGCTCGACTTCGACGAGTCGGCGCGACAACTCCGAGTGCATCGCGATGCTCACACTATCCAGCAGGAAGACCCTGGTAGCGGCGACGGCGCTGGTCGCGCTCGCCGGCTTCGCGATCGTCTCATACTGCTGGTGGAGTCCGACCGAGCGATTCGCAACACAACGAGAAGTCTCGATTGAAAAGGGCGAGCCATTCGCGCGGATATCGCGCAAGCTGGCCGACGCGGGCGTGGTCAGGAGCGCGTGGGCGCTCAAACTCTACGGGCATCTGAGCGGCACCGCGCGGCGCATCAAGCCGGGCGACTACGCATTCAAGGGCGGCGAGCGAATCTCCGACGTGATGGGGCATTTGGTGCGTGGCGACTTCATGATCGTTACGGTGACGATTCCGGAGGGCCTGACGGTGCATCAGATTGCCGAGAAGGTCGCAGGCGCTGGACTGGTCTGCCAGGAGGAATTCGAGCGGGCGGCCCGCGACGGAAAACTGGTGCGCGCGCTCGGTCTCAGGCCGCTCGGCGCGGAAGGGTATCTCTTCCCCGCGACGTACCGATTCTCGCCGCACGCGACCATCGACCAGGTGCTGGCCGCGATGCTCACGCGGTTCTACCGGGTGCTGACGCCGGCGGTCGAGGAGCGGATGTTCGAGCTGGATTTGACTCCGCGCGAGCTGGTGACGATGGCGTCGATCGTCGAGAAGGAGGCGAAGGCGCCCGAGGAGCGGCCGGTGATCGCGGGCGTGTTCTACAACCGGCTGCGGCTCAAGATGCCGCTCCAGTCCGATCCGACGGCTGAGTACCGCTTGAGCGGCGACGAGAGCGATTCGGCGGTGAGCGCGGTGCATACGGAGTCGGCGTTCAACACGTACGATTTTGCCGGCTTGCCGCCGGGGCCGATCGCGAATCCGGGACTCAAGTCGATCGAGGCGGCGCTGCATCCGCAGCAGACCGATTTTTTGTATTTTGTCGCGCGCGACGATGGCACGCACGAATTCTCGAAGTCATTCGATCAGCATCGCCGCGCGATTGCGAGTATCAGGAAGGCTTCAGCACAGTCCGGCGCTGTCGAGCGTCGATAAGCCAGTCGCGTTCGCGCCAGCTTCGATATAACTTTATCCACGTGGCGAATCCGGTCGAGATAATCGGCGAGAGCAGTCGCCGGATTGCGCGCCTCGCCGCGATTCGGACGATGCTGGCGGCGCTGGGGCCCGCGATCGCTGCGATCGCGATCGGCCTGCTGCTCGGCGCGATCGGGCATTTGACGTGGGCGCGCTATGGTTACGCACTGTCGCCCGATCGCGAAGAGGCGCTTAGGGCCGCGTTCGTGCTCGCGGGAATCGCGGCGCTGTTGGCCGGCGCCGCGATGGCCTATCGCGCGTATCGGAAGGCCGACGATTTTATCGCCACCGCGGCTGAGCTCGATCTTCGCCTCGCCGGCAAGGAACAGATCACCACGCTCGCGAACCTCGCCAACCCCGCCGCGATGGAGAGCGGGCGAGCGCGGCGCACCCCGCTGTTCCCGGTTCTGTGGCGGCGCGCGATCATGTATTTCGAGGGCTTCGATCCTGCGCGCGAGTTCAAGCTCGAAGTCGGCGAGCCGCTCAAGCGATCATCGATGCTGGCGGGCGTGGTTGCGCTCGCGATGATGCTCGCGACGCTCGGACTCGTACGCGCGCCGTCGCCGGAGCAGCATCTTGCGGGCACGCTGCGCGGTCTTGCAGAAGAGATCGCGCGCACCGCCACATCTACGGACGACTCGGCGTTGGCGGAGAAAATTCGCGAAGCGGCCGACGCGCTCGAGAATCCCAAGCTGCCACCCGAAGAGAAAAAGAAGCGCATCCAGGAAGCGATGCAGCAGGCGGCGCACGCCGACGAGAAGCGCCACAATAGTCAAAACGGCAAGGACCAGGGTACCGGCCAATCCAAATCGCAGTCCGCTAAAGGCAACGGCAAAGATCAAAGCCAGAGCAAAGCGAGCGGCGGCAGCGGCGAAGGTAAAAGCGAGACTGGAGAAGGCAAGAGCGAAGCCGGCAAGGGACAATCCGGGACGGGCGGCGGCAAGGGCGAAGGCAAATCCGAATCGGCGAAGAACGACAAGGGGCAAGGCGCCGGCAAAAATAATCAGAACGGGAAAAACGACAAACGCGATCAGCAGAGTATCGAGCTGCAGAACAATCTCGCCAAGGCCGACGCGCAGATCGAAACTGCCAACGCGAAGAATCTTGGGCCGGACAATCAACCCGGCGAGGACAAGAACAAAGGCAACGCCAACAAGCCCGGCGACAATCAAAATCGACCAGGCGGCGGCCAGCCCGATCCAAACAAGCCGGGCGATGTCCCGAAGCCGGGCGCCAACGGCGATCGCAACGTCGCGAGCGCGGGCAATCCCAAGGACAACAAGGACAACCGCGATCGCGGCTCGAATCTCGGCGATACTCATCTCGGCGAGATGCCGGCGGCCGGGAACTATCAGAAATATCTGAAGCCGGGTGAGAAAGGCGCGACGGTCGATATCAAGGATGCGCGCTACGTGATGTTCCGCTTGCCGGGCGCGCCCGCCTCCGGCGACGGCGGCAAAACCGTGCTCGATACCGAACGGCCGCGGGCCTCGACCGCCTACGTCAACGCGCCGCTCGCGCCGAGCAGTGACAACGCGCCGCCGGACGAGCGCCAGTTGGTGCCGCCGCGCTATCGCGACATGATTCGTTAACGGGTAAAGGAGAACGGATGGGAGCGGTTGCTCAACAAGTATCGCCCGATCAGCGGGTCGCACAGTTCCGCAAGGTCTTTTCGCACGCTGAGGCGCAAATCTCGCGCGTGATCGTCGGTCATCAGGATGTCATCCGCAAGCTGCTGACGGCGCTCTTTTGCGGCGGTCATATTCTGATTGAAGGCGTGCCGGGACTCGGCAAGACCCTGCTCGTCAAGGCGGCGAGCGAAACGCTGGGCTTAAGCTTTAAGCGAATCCAGTTCACGCCCGACCTGATGCCGTCGGACATCATTGGCACGCAGGTGCTGACCGAAGTCGAGGGGCATCGCGAATTCCAGTTCAAGCCGGGACCGATCTTCGCGCACGTGGTGCTGGGCGACGAGATCAATCGCGCGACGCCCAAAACGCAGTCGGCGGTGCTCGAGGCAATGGAAGAGCATCAGGTGACCGTCTTCGGCACCACCTATCCGCTCGAGGCGCCGTATATCGTGCTGGCGACGCAGAATCCGATCGAGCTTGAAGGCACCTATCCGCTGCCTGAAGCGCAGATGGATCGATTTATTTTCAAAGTCGTGATGGGCTCGCCCAAGCCCGAAGAGTTGCGTGAAATTCTCGCGCGGACTACGGGAACTACGCACAGCCAGATTCAACCAATATTCGATGCGAACACCGCGCCCGGTGCGATCGAGGAACTGAAGGGCCTCGTGCGCGAGGTGATGGTCGCGGAGCCGCTCGAGCGCTACATCATCGGCGTGATCGGCGGATGCACGCCGGGCGGGCCGGGCGCGATTCCCGAAGTATCGCAGTACCTGCGCTTCGGACCGAGTCCGCGCGGCGCGCAGGCGCTGATCCTGTGCGCCAAAGTGAACGCGCTGCTCGCGGGGCGCGTGAGCGTCAGCTACGAGGATATCGACGATGCGATCGTGCCGTGCCTGCGCCATCGATTGTTGCGCAACTTCCAGGCTGAAGCGGAAAACGTCAGTTCCGAATCGATCCTCGAACAGGTGATGAAGCGGCTCCGCAAGCCGCGCGCGTAGCCGATGTTCGGATTGCCAGACGAGTTGACGCCGAGCTTTCTCGCCCGGCTCGAGAAGCTCAGAATTCGGACCCGCCAGCAATACGCCGGGATGGGCCGCGGGATGCATCTGTCGCCCAAGCGCGGCTCGTCGCTCGAGTTCAGCGATTTCCGCCAGTACTCGCCCGGCGACGACTTCCGCTATATCGATTGGGGCCTCTACGGGCGCACCGACAAACTCTACATCAAGCTGTTCCAGGAAGAAGAGGATCTGCTGACCTATGTGTTCCTCGACGCGAGCGCGTCGATGGGATTTCCCGCCGGCGATCGCAAATTCGAATCCGCGATTCTGACCGCGCTATCGGTCGCGTACGTTGCGCTCGCCAGCGGCGATCGGGTGATGCTGCGGGTGTTGGGCGGCACTGGCGCTCCGGTCAATCCGTCGTTCGTCTACGGGCAGCATCGGATCGTCGAGCTTGCGCGGCGGGTGCATGGTTTGAAGCCGGGCGGACAGTTTGATTTCGCGACCGCGCTCGCACACGAGCTGGTGGCGATCCGCCGCGCGGGCAAGGTGTTCGTCATTTCGGACTTCCTGATGCTGCTCAATTCGATCACGCGCGGGCTTGGACTCTTCAACGCGGCTTCGATGGATCTGACGGCGGTGCAGATTCTCGGCGGCCGCGAAATCAACGGCCAGGGACTCGACGGCGACGTCGAAATTGTCGATTCGGAATCGGGCGAGCGGCTCCGCGTCTCGATCGGTGAGCGCGAGCGCAACCAGTATCGCGAGACGATGCTGCGGCTCACGCGCGAGATCAAATCGTTCTGCTTCAAGCGCGGCTTGCACTACTCGCTTTACACCACCGACGCCGACTTTCAGCAATTTTTTCTCCGCGCGGCGAGCGATCTCGGCCTTGCGCATTAGCGGGTAATTGCGATGGGACTGCTTTATCCGGGCGCGCTGGTATTTCTCGCGCTGGTGCCGGCGCTGATTCTCGCGTACCTCGCCAAGGAGCGGCCGTCGCGCGTGACCGTATCGAGTGTGCTCGCGTTTCGTGCATTGCGCGGCTTTCGCCGCGAGCGCTTCGGTGGATGGCCGCGGCTCGACTGGATGTTCTTCGTCGAGGCTTTCATCCTGATGCTCGCGGTGCTCGCGCTCGCGGGTCCGTTCGTGTGGCATCGGAGCAATCCAATCGCGATCGTAATCGACAACTCGGCGGCGATGCAGGCGATGACGCCGGCCGGCCGGACTCGCTTCTACATCGCGCGCGAAAAACTCTACCAGGCGCTCGCGGCTGAAGATGGCGGCGGCGAAATTTCAATCTACGTCACCGCGCCGCAGCCGCGGCGAATCGCGCCCGCTTACAAATCGCTGCTTGAAGCGAAGCGCGCGCTCACGCGGATCAAGCCGGTGGACTCACCCAACGATCAGACCACGCTCGCGAGTTTTCTCGCGAACCTCGCGGCGGAATCGCACGTGTCCAAAGTTATCTTCGCCGGCGCCAACGCGCTCGAAGCCCCTGTGCCGCCGCGAATCCACGCGATCGCGGTGGGCGACGCGGTGGCGAATCTCGCGATCGGATCGTTTACGCTGCGGCGCGAAGCGCTTGGCGCAGAAGCACTTCATGCGAGTCTCACGGCGGCGAATTTCGGTCCCGAGACGCGCCACCTCGAAATTGTGCTGAATGGGGACGGCAAGGAAATCGCGCGCGCGAAAGAAACGCTCGGTGCGCGCGAAACCGGGATGCTCGAGTTTCAGAGTCTGCCGCCGGCTAGGGTATACGAAGCCCATCTCATGCCAGCCGACGCGCTGCCACTCGACAACGTCGCATACGCCGTCGGCGGATCGATCAAGGCAGTTTCGATTCTGTTCATCAGTCCGACCCCGGCCGACGCGAACGGATTGAATTCGATTCCCGGAGTCGCGGCCACCGCGCGCACGCCCGACGCGTACATCCCCGACGATCTGGCGACGGTCGATCTGGCAATTTTCGAATACGCCACGCCCAAGGAATTGCCCGCAGTCAACGCGATGATCGTGATGCCGCCGCCTGGCGACCCGATCTTCGGACTCGCGGTAACGCCGGCCGCGCAAGTGGCGATCGCAGGATGGGGCAAGACCGGCCCGCTGACGGATTCGGTGAACTTCCGGCTCTTAAGTCTCCGCGGCGGCGAATATTTCGGGGCGCATCCGTGGATGAGCGGAGTGATCGCGGGCGACGGCGGCGCCTTGATGCTGAAGGGTGAGCGCGGCGGGCACCGCTTCGTCGCGACCGGCTTCAATCCGTTCCCGTATCTCGGCAAGCGCAACCTGCCGATGTCGATCCTGACGCTCAATGCGATCGGCTACCTCGCGGGCCTCGGCGGCAGCAGCGTCGAGAATCGCACCGGACAGCCGTGGCTGGTTCCGGCCGGCGTCGAGCAAGTGATTTTGCCATCGGGAAAAAAAGTTGCGGCCAAGCCGGGCACGCTCTTCACCGAAGTTTCGGAGCAGGGTGTGTACGAGATGATCGGGCCGGGCGCGGCCAAAACTCCGCGCGCGGTTAACCTCGACGATCTCGCCGTGTCCGATCTCGCCAGCACGCCTGCGCTGAAAGTCGAATCGGCGAGCGCGTCATCATCGCCGGCGCCGGTGATGGAAAAATCTCCGCTGACCGGATACGTGCTGGCGGCGATAATCGCGCTGGCCGCTCTGGAAGCCATCGTCGTGTATCGGCGGCGGCGCCGGATGCTGGAGGCATAGCAGTTGACGCCGGCCTGGCTACCGCACGATCTCACGCTCGCGCATCCGCAGGCGCTGTACCTGCTGGCGCTGCCGGCGATCGTGCTCGCGTGGGGGCTTGTCAACGCGCGCGAGCTTCGGCGCATCTTCGCACCGCTGATTCGCGCGATCGTCCTCGCGCTCTTCGTGCTCGCGTTCGCGAGTCCCGAACGCGTGACGCGGAGCGAGGGCGCGGCGCGGCCGGCGGTGGTCGATGCGAGCGCGAGTATCACGCCGGCGATGCGCGCGTGGACGGTCACGCTGCTGCGCGACCAGCTTGGACTTCGCGGCGGCGATCCCGCCTTCATGTTTGCCAACACCGTCGCGCACGATTCGATATCGTCGGTCGAGAACGCATTGGTGCGCGGCGCGGGATGCAATGCGTGCGAGCCCACCGCGACCAATCTCGAGACCGCGCTCTATCGCCTCGCGTCGGACCCCGACGCGCACGGCGGGCCGGCCGTGCTGGTGACCGACGGATGGCAAAATCGTGGCGATGCAGAGCGCGCGATCAGCGCGATTCTGTCTGCCGAAATCCGCCTCGACATCTTCACGCCGCCTGGCGCGCGCTCGATTCCCAACGTCGTGATGACCGAGCTTGCGTTGCCGCCCGCGCTCGAAAAAGCCGAGCCGTTCGAGTTGGGCGTGACGATGGAGAATCTCAACGACGCGCCGGTGACCGGAAAGGTGACGATCTCTCGCGACGGCGCGCCGATCGCCGAGCGCAAGGTGACCCTGCATCCGGGCTCGGAGCGGCTTGATTTTCCGGTGCGGACCGAAACCGCCGGCCTCGCTTCCTACAGCGCCGCGTTCAAGCCCGACAACGCAGCTTTCGACGCGTACTTTCAGGACGACTCGCTGAAGGGATGGGTGGGCGTGGGCGCGCGCCGCAAAATCCTGATTCTCACCGGTAGCGCGAAGGACGCGAATTATCTGAGCACGGTGGTGCAACGCAGCGGACTCGAGCCGACGATCGTACCGCTCGCGAGCGGGGAGTGGAACGGCAGTCTCGCGGGCTACGATGCGATCCTGATCAACAATGTGCCGAGCGAACGAATCGCGCCGGCCGCACAGAACGCGCTCGCGGCGTACGTCGATCGCGGCGGTTCGCTCGCGATGATCGGCGGCGATTCGAGTTTTGGCCTCGGCGGATACGCGACCAGCCCGCTCGCCGCGGTGATGCCGGTCACGATGAAACCACCGCAGCATAAGGAAAAAGAGCGCGCTTTGATTTTGCTGATCGACAAATCGGGCTCGATGGGCCGCAACGACAAATTGACCTACGCGAAAGCCGCCGCGCTCACCGTCACCAAATCGATCAAGGACTCGGATTTGATCGGCGTGATCGGCTTCGATTCGCAGCCGTTCGTCGTGGTGCCATTGCAATCGATGGGGAAAAATCGCGCCGTCTTCGACCAGATGGTCAGCCGGCTTTCGGCGCACGGCACCACTTTTCTGATTCCGGCGCTGCGCGAGACCGAGCGCACGCTCGGCGGCAGCGGCGCGCAATCCAAGCACGTCGTGATCCTCACCGACGGCGAGACCGGCGGCACGGCCGAGATGTACTACGACCTGGTTTCGCGGATGCATCACGATTTGGGCGCAACGATTTCGACCGTCGCGGTCGGGCGCGAAGCCAACGTCGATTTGCTGCAATCGATCGCCAAGTACGGCGGCGGCGCATACTACCAGACCGACAGTCCGAAGAATCTGCCGCAGTTGTTCGTCCAGGATTTTCGCGCGCACGGCGGCGAGGTCACCATGGTCGAAAAGGAATTCACGCCGCGCACCGAGAAGCCCGATCCAATCCTGAAGGACCTCGCGGGACAGCAGATGCCGCCGCTGAAGGGCTACGTCTCGACCGAGATCAAGCCGCGCGCCACGATGAGCATGTTCGTCGATCGCGCGGGCACGCAGGAGCCGCTGATCGCAAGCTGGAAATACGGCGCGGGCAAAGCGCTCGCGGTCACTACCGACGCGAGCGGGCGATGGTCGGGGACGTGGGTGAGCGGCAACGTTTTTCAGCCGGTGTGGAACCGCCTGCTGGGATGGATGACGCCGCAGACCGTCGCCGAGCCCAAAATCGACGTCGCGCTCGGCTACCAGGCCGGTCGCATCAACATCAAGCTGACTGACTACGGCGCCGAGGCCGCCAGCGCGTCGCATCTGGCGACGGTGCTCGTGATTCGGCCGGACAACAGCAAATCGGAATCCGCGCTGACCGAACAGGTGCCGGGCGAATTTGCCGGATCGATCGACGCGCCGATGCCCGGCAATTACTATTTCGAAGTTCGCTCGCCGATCGGCAAGGACAAGAAATTTCCGCCGCTTGCCTACACCGTGAGTCCGGCGGTGAATGCGGAATTGCCGCGGCCGGAGCCGAACTACGGACTGCTCGAGCATCTGGCGTCGGCGACCGGCGGACGGCTGAATCCAACTGCGGCGGAAGTCGCGATGGCGCGCCCCACGGTCGAGCGCCGCGAATCGGTGAATCGATTTTTGATCATCGCGGCGATGATCCTGCTGATCGGCGAAGCGCTGGTCAGACGCCTCACCGCGTGAGTATCGATGTGGCTATAGGCAATGAGTAAGGCGCCGGTTCATCCCAATCATCGCTTGCAGCGCGACTATCCGGCCAAGGTGCGCTTTTGCCCGCTCTGCGGCGGATCGATGGCGCCGCGACTCATCCTGCCCGACAACGTCACGCGCAAAGTCTGCGACGCCTGCGGCTTCGTACATTTTCCAGGTCCGAAGCTGGTCGCGGGATGCCTGGTGATCGACCACGGCAAAGTTCTCTTGCTGCGGCGCGGCATCGAACCGGCGCGCGGCAAGTGGACCTTCCCTGGCGGTTACGTCGATTTAGGCGAGAATGCGGCCGACGCGGCGCTTCGCGAGACGCGCGAGGAAGTCGGGATGCGCGTCGAACTCGGGTCCGTGCTCGGCGTTTTAGGCGACACCGCGAATCCGTCGCTGACGCTGGTCGTTTATCTCGCGCGGCCGCTCGACTACCCTGCGATGACGTCCGAGGAGGCCACCGAAGTTCAGTTCTTCGCGCCCGACGAAATCCCATGGAGCGAACTGGCCTTCCCGACCACCGTCGATGCGCTCACTGCCTGGATCGCGAACGCGCGCAAGCGGGATTAGCTGCGGGACGAACACAGGATTGTGGTCTTCGCGGCGCCCAGGCCGAGGACCCTATTTCACCGAAGACGCCACTCAACTAAGACGACCGCGCAAGCCGCTCTAAGGCCGGCGGGATTAGATCCATTGCCAGAGAACTTCGATGCGTCGATGCGGCTCGGTTGACCGCATCGGCATATCGGACTTAAAGTGCGCATCATGGCTGGAATTGTCTCTTACGGTACCTACATTCCGTATCGGCGGTTGAAGCGCTCGGCGATCGCGCAAGTCCTCGGCACGGCTGCTGGCAAAGGGGAGCGCGCAATCGCGAGCTTCGACGAAGATAGCGTCTCGATGGCGGTCGAGGCGGCGCGCGATGCGCTCAAGGCGGCGCCGGGCGGCAACGTCGAGGCGCTGTTCTTTGCGACTTCGACGCCGCCGTATGCGGAAAAACTCAACGCTGCGATTATCGGCGCCGCGACCCGGCTGCCCGGTGAGATTCGCGCCTCGGATTCGACCGGCTCGGTGCGCGCAGGAATCTCCGCGCTGATGCAAGGCGCCGACGCGGTCAGTGGCGGCGCCAAGCGCGTGCTGGTCACGATGGGCGATTGCCGGCTCGCCGCGCCCGAAGGCAAAGCCGAGCAAACCACTGGCGACGGGGCCGCGGCCTTCGTGCTCGGCAACGATAACTTGCTCGCGGAAATCGTCGCGAGCACCTCGCTCACCCGCGAATTCCTGGATTCGTGGCGGGCGCCGGGCGAACGCTTCTCGCATTCGTGGGAGGAGCGATTCGCGCTGACGCAGGCCTACTCGCCGCTGCTCAGCAACGTGATCAAGAATATCCTCGAGAAGGCGAAGGTCGCCGCCGGCGATATCGCGAAAATTATCCTCGATGCTCCCAATCCGCGTGCGGCTGATGAAATCTCGCGCGCGCTCAAACTCGATCCCGCCAGGTTTGCCGATTCGTTGGCGTTGACCGTCGGACAGACCGGCGCGGCTCATCCGGGACTGATGCTTGCGAGCGTGCTGCCACTGGCCAAGGCCGGCGACTTGATCCTGGTTGCGACGGTGGCCGACGGCGCCGACGCGATCCTGCTGCGGGTGACGCCCGCGGCGGCGAGCTTCAAGCCGGTCCATTCAGTGGGCCGCATGATCGAATCGAAGGGCGATGTGACTTACGCCGCCTACCTGAAGTGGCGTGAGATTCTGCCGACCGAACCGCCGCGGCGGCCCGATCCCGACCGTCCCGCGGGACCGCCGATGATGCGCTCGGAGAAATGGAAGTTTGGATTTATCGGCTCGCGATGCACCGCTTGCGGGACGCCCCAATTGCCGCCGCAACTGGTCTGCGTGAAATGCCAGTCGCGCAAGATGGAGCCGTATGCGTTCGCCGATCGGACCGGCAAAATCGCCACCTACGCGATCGATCGGCTCGCCTATTCTCTCAACCCGCCGACTGTTAACGTGGTGATAGACTTTGACGGCGGTGGCCGCTTTCTGTGCGAGATGACCGACTGCGAGCCGGATAAGGTCGCAATCGGCGATCGGGTCGAAATGACTTTTCGCCGGCTCTTTACTGCCGACGGCGTTAACAACTATTTCTGGAAGGCACGCCCTACGCGTTAGGCCCCAGCAGGCTAAGGATCCAGGAGGATCGTTCATGGCAAGCAGAGGAATTAAAGACCGCGTCGCGATTATCGGAATGGGATGCACCAAGTTCGGTGAGCATTGGGACAAGGGCACCGAAGATTTGCTGGTCGATGCCGCCTACCAGGCGTACGAGTCGGCCGGACTCGAGCCGAAGGACGTGGATGCGTACTGGCTCGGCACGATGGCGTCGGGCGTCTCGGGGCTCACGCTATCCGAGCCGCTCAAAATTCAGTACAAGCCGGTGACGCGCGTCGAGAATATGTGCGCGACCGGTTCGGAGGCATTGCGGCAGGCCTGCTATGCAGTCGCGTCGGGCGCGTTCGATATCGCGATGGCGATCGGAGTCGAGAAGCTCAAGGACTCGGGCTACTCCGGCCTGGTGTCGAACGCTCCGCCCAACGACGGCACGCACGGCACGATGACTGCGCCGGCCTCGTTCTCCTTGCTCGCGCCGGCGTACTTCAAGAAGTACGGCCTCGACGCCGACAAGGGCAAGGAAGTGCTCTCGCGCATCGCGTGGAAGAATCACAAGAACGGCGCGAAAAATCCCAAGGCTCAGTTCCAGAAAGAAGTCTCGATGGAGACGATCCGCAACTCGCCCAAAATCGCGGACCCACTCGGAATCATGGATTGCTCGGGCGTCTCGGACGGCTCGGCGGCGGCGATCGTAGTGCGGGCCGAGGATGCGCACAAATACTGCAAGAATCCCATCTACATCAAGGCGCTGTCGTTCATCGCAGGACCGGCGGAAGGGCCGCTGTCGCAGGAATACGATTTCACCACTTTCCCCGAAGTCGTCGCGACCGCCAGGGATGCCTACGCGCAGGCCGGCATCACCAATCCTCGCCAGCAGCTCAGCATGGCCGAAGTGCATGATTGCTTTACGCCGACCGAGCTGGTGCTGTGCGAGGATCTCGGCTTCAGTCCGCGCGGCACGGCATGGCAGGACGTGATGGAAGGCTTCTTCGATCTCGAGGGCAAACTGCCGGTCAATCCGGATGGCGGGCTCAAGTCGTTCGGGCATCCGATCGGCGCGTCGGGACTGCGCATGATGTACGAGATGTGGCTGCAGTTTCGCGGCGAGGCCGGTCCGCGGCAACTCAACAATCCCAAACTCGGACTGACGCACAATCTCGGCGGCGCGCCGGGTCGATGCGTCAGCTTCGTCTCGGTGGTAGGGAACCAGATCGGTTGAACGGGTTGTCATTCTGAGCGAAGCGAAGAATCCCGATCTTTGCTGAAATTATAGTACGGTCGGCATCGCAAGATGCCGGCCGTTTTTTTCCTATCCCTCGCCCGTTCCTTTACGGGAGAGGAGGCCGAGTCGCCCCAGCGACGAGGTAGGTGAGGGTGCCGGATCGCCCGCTACTTCGCGTCCCTCCGTTCCGAGCGATGAGGCAGGTGAGGGTGCAGCCGCTTCATCGAACTCTTCTCCGTCATTTCGAGCGCAGGATGCCCGCAATAGATTCCGGAAAGCAATCCGGAGCGAAAGATGACAGCGGAGATCCTTCGTCTGACTGCAATTAAATAGCGAGCATCGCGAAGCGCTGCTAGCATCGAGCGATACTCACGAAGCCGCAAGGGGGAATAGCTGTGTCGATTATTCTTCGCGCCTGGATTCTCGTTGTCTGCCTTCTCGCAACGCTGTCATCGAAAGCAATGTCAGAGGACCTGCCCGCTACTTACGCGCTCAACAGTAGCACCTTGGCAGCGCTCGATGCGGTTACCGTGCCCGCTGCAGTCAAACCCGACTGCTCAGTCGGCAGAATCCATTTCATTCCCAACTCGTACAAGTTCTGGAGCAATCCGAAGCGCGCCACGACTTACTTGACCGCAGGATGCACTGGGACGAACTGCTCATGCACTCCCGGTGCAGCCAATTGCGTTCCGATCCCAGCCTATGGAGACATCCTGGTGGAGCCTACGAACTTCGTCTGGTGCAAAGGAGGACCGTATGCGCTCTGCTATTACTCAGGTCCCAGCACCGGCTCCGAGGACTTATCCTGTACGCTCACCCCCGACGGTCGCTATGCTAACTGCAACTGCTTCGAGGTCCCATGGGGCGCCTACTTTGTAGATATCAACGCGATCCTCAATTACAAGGTGTACAAGGCCACGGTTAAGACCTGCGGCGCTGACGGGAGTGGATGCTCCGGCGCGGCGAACGTCAACAAGGCGCCTGTCTGCCAGGCGATCAATCAAAAGAAGCTGATTCCCGGCGCCGACTTGATCTCGACCTTCAGCCTCGACTGCGTACCTTCAAATGGGCTCGGCCTGACGAATTGCGGGCAGGCTCCTTACGCCGGCTGCATGACCGCGCCGTGCAAGAAGACCGGCGCCAAAGGTATCGTGCAATGCTCCTGTCCGGTTTACGACGGCCTTTATCAGGTAGGCACGACTCTCGACGATCCTGCTACTGAATGCACTCTCGGCGGCGACCTGGTATGGTCCGCAGCCTTTAATCCAGATGGAGCTACTACCCCGCCTTTGACGGCTTGCATTCCTGACGCGCCAGGCGCCAACGGGTGTCCGCTATTCAATGACACGATGACAGTGCCGGCCGGCACGGATTGTAAGGCGATCTGCGACGCTTATAGCTGCAAAGGCAAAGGCGGGATCGAATCGGCCTACACTTGCGACGCCACTCTATGCACCGGCCAATGCAACGACCGCAATCTTACTTCGGTAGCCTGCTCTGGCCTGACTAGCTGCCCGGCCAAAGGTATCTTGGCGATAGCTAAGCTGGAAGCTGCCGTCGGATGCAGTTGCTGCGCGAGTCAGCTATGTGGATGTGCGCCGAATGACAAGACCAACACAGCTATCTTCGACCTGAATGCGCGCCAGCGCACTGTAGGTATCACGCCCCAGTGCGACGTGAACGACACCCTTTGCGGAAAGAAAGGTGCCGCTCCGATGACTACCTCTTCGATGACGACCGCGTCGGAGGCCCGAGCCGTTTCCGTCCCGAGTCAACGATCCAATGGCGCGCCTATTTTGCTTCATCCTGAGAGTCTGTGAATTTTTGTAGGCGAGCGCTCTCACTCATCTACGAAAAATTCAAAAACTCTGAGCGGAGGCCGCTGTCCTTTACCTCTCCCGTTACTTTACGGGAGAGGAGGCCCGCCGCTTTGCGGCGGGTAGGTGAGGGTGCGGATCACCCGGGCTCCTCAACCTAAGCGCTGGCCCCGCCGTCATCCTGAGCGGAGGCCGCCCGCGGCCGTTTCATTGTGGCAACAGGCTTTAGCCTGTGGAATTTCTGAAAAACAGCCAGAGCTGATCATTCTCCCTGGCCGCACGCGCCGTCGCTTCCCTCCCGCCATCTGAGCCGAAGCCCTGAGCGAAGTCGAACGGGGGAGGCTGCCGGAGTCGAACGATCATCGAAGCAATGCCAGCCAAAGAAAAAGATTCGGGATTCTTCGGCTGCGCAGCCTTCGCCTCAGAATGACGACGGTGGTGAGATCGGCCGCCCGACAGATCTTCACAAACCCTGAGCGGAGGCCGCCGTCCTTTACCTCTCCCGTTACGTTACGGGAGAGGAGGCCCGCCGCTCGGCGGCGGGTAGGTGAGGGTGCCGGGTCGACCGATTGATCACTGAATGTTGTCACCGCCCTTCTGTCATCTTCACCTTCGCCGTCGGTCCCGCGTACGGTCGCGATTCGCGACCAAGCCCGCATCCTGAACTTCATCTCGGCGGCGCAGCCGAATGCTGGCGCGAAGGATCGCCGGTGATCAATTCCTGCGCCTTGCGCAATGCCGCCTCGGTCTCGCGCAGCAGATCGGCGAAGACTTCCGCCGCCGGCTTGATCTCGCGGATCAATCCCGCGCCCTGGCCGGTCGGCATGAAGGTGCGTTTCGGGTCGATGTCGCCGCGCCCGACCCCGGTATAGTTCATCACGCCGTTGCGCGTCGAGGTCTGCGCCTGCGCGGGGAACGGCTGAATCTTCGACGGATCCTTCTCCCATTCGAGCGCATACTCGGTGCGGATCACGCGGCATGTCTTGCCCGTGTAGGCGCGCGTGCGAAGCGTCGAGTCTTCGTGCGCCTTGAGAATCGCTTCGCGATAGCCCTGCGCCGCCTGCGCCTCCGGCGTCGCGATAAAGCGCGTGCCGATTACGACGCCCAGCGCGCCGACCGTGAGCGCCGCCGCGATTTGCCGCCCGTCGGCGATTCCGCCGGCCGCCAGCACCGGCAGCCGCACCGCGTCGATCATCTGCGGCACCAGCGACAGCATCCCGATTTCCCCGGTATGGCCGCCGGCCTCGGTGCCCTGCGCGACGACCACGTCGGCGCCCGCGTCCTGCGACTTGATCCCGTGATGAACCTTGCCGCACATCACGACGATCTTCATGCCCGCGTCGTGCATCGTCTTGACGAATTCCTGGGGTACCGAAAGTCCCGCGACAAAGACCTTGACCTTCTCCTCGATCATGACCGGCACGTGCGGGCGCATCATGTCGGGAATCGGCGCGAGCAAATCGACGGCGAACGGTTTGTCGGTCAGCGCGCGGGTGGCGCGAATCTCGGCGCGGAGTTCTTCCGGTCCGAGCGAGGCGGCGCCAATCACGCCCAATCCGCCGGCGTTGGAGACGGCGGCGACCAGCTTATGCATCGCGACTCCGCCCATTCCGGCCAGCAGAATCGGGTACTTGATTCCAAAATAATCGCAGATCGGCGTATGCAGCATCGGCTTGATTCTCCTCGTGGTGAGCTGTCTTGGCGACTAGCCTCCGATGCTTTCTATAGACTGCCCTGCTGAAAGCAATCAAGCGCGATTTTACGAATCGGCGGATCGGACATGCGCGGTCTCTTCGATGTTCTGGTCGCCGATCGCGCAATCGCGTTGCCGGGGGCCGATTCGATCGCGATTGGCGCGCCAGATGGGCCGGGTGGTCACGCACGAATCGCTGATGCATAATCTGTCGCGCGCGGAGAGGTGGCCGAGCCCGGCTTAAGGCGCACGCCTGGAACGCGTGTAGGCTCGAAAGGGTCTCGGGGGTTCGAATCCCCCCCTCTCCGCCACCCAGTCCTCGAGGTTGAGCATTCTCCGCCGGAGTGCGCGAAATTGGCGCGTGTGCGCGGCTTCATCGCATTCAAAGGGGACTGGAGAATCGCCAATCGCCCGTGTCGTCGCGGATGTCGTCGGGTTCCTCTCCGCCCGCCGTTCACCCGGTGCGCTTTCCCCCTATCTGAAACCCCTTTTCGCACTCTCCGCACGAGGGCGCGAAATACCGGCGTTTTACTCCGCCGGCGCAAAAATGCATCAGTTGGAGGGCAGAGGGGATCCGTTCACTGGAGCCCGAAACGCGAGAGACGGCTCTGGCTCATTGCGTCTCTAACCTCCGAGGAGCGTTACCGTGTGGAACGCGGCCCTGAGCTTTCTTCTGGCGCGTCTGGGGAAGCACAGACAAACCCCGGCTCCGGCTATACCGATTTGCTGGGTGTCGATATCGAAGGCAACGTTTTGATCGTGGAAACTAAACTCGCTAAAAATCCGGAAGTGCGGCGTAAGGTAATTGGACAAATTCTAGAGTATGCGGCTTACTTGTGGACGATCTCGTACGACCAGCTAGACGCTCTTTTCCTGGCGAAGGAAGGTAAACCCATCGCCGAGCTATGGCGCCTCAAAACTTCCGAGCCGCTGCCCGACGGGTTCCGTGAAATAGTGACAGCGAACTTGAGATCCGGCATCTTCAATCTGTTCATCGCTGTTGATGAGATGAATGAGCAATTAGAAAAAATAATCGCATATGTTTCAAGCCGCGGACCTGGGCTGAAACTTCAAGCACTGGAACTTCGCACTTACAAATTGGGAGACTTGGAGATACTAGCACCGCAGCGTCATGGTGAGTTTGTACAGACATCCACGGCAGCTGCTCCTGCAAGTGTCACGATTGAAGAAGCACTTGCGAACTGTCCGGATGAGCATAGTCGTCAATTGTTCAAATTGTTGATCGATTTATTGGTTGAACTAGGCCATGAAGTTAGGCCGGGTCAAGTGGGCCTGGCTTTCAGGGCTGACGTGAATGGCACGAAGCGCTCAATATTCTGGGCCTCGCGCGGAGATCTGCAAGGTGCATTTAACGTCAACTTAGAAAACGGCGCTCCAGTTGATGCTGTCCAAGCGTTCCGTTCTGCCGTCTCAAAACTTCCAGGATTCGATTCCTCGAAGTTCCTTCACGCAGCGCAACCTATCGTGAAATTGTCGAAACTGACCGAGTCCGAAGTTGAGAGATTTGTCAAAGAAGCGGACACAGTAGTTCGAGTCTGGCGTGAAGCCAGCCAAATAGCTGGACCGTGAACAGGCTTTGCGCTTCCTCCGTTAGTCGCACCCCGCCAAGGAAGCGATCAATGCCCTCGACCGGCCGGCGATGATTCGGCTTTGCTTGAAAACCAATTTGTTCAGTGACCGAATATGCCGATCATCCGGACTATCGACTAGCTTTTCTGGCGGCGGCGAAGCCATGATCGAGACCGTGACGTCGGACGCAATTGGAAGCCACCACTCGATACGCGGATCGGAAAGCGGAGTCTTCTCTGGGGGAGTGAGCTTAACCATAGCGTGACTCCCCAGAACGAAGCTCTTTCTAGCCTTCTTGATGATTACGATTCCCAGTCCTTTTTCGCCCAAGGCTTTTAACACCCGCGGGCTTTGATAGCGCATTACCTGCACAATCACAGATTGCCTCAGCCGTTTCAGCGCCGCCGGACTTTGAACATCGTCGCGCATCTTTTGACTTATGGGACGACCGAAGTATTTTTCATAGAGCTCGAACTTTTCCCGGACTGCGGAATCGAAATCAAAGTCGCCTAAAAGTGCTTCAATCGCCTCTGGAGACCTCTTCAATTGATAGTAGAAGAACAAATCCCATGTCCGCCGCTCCTCGGAACTCAAAGCTGGCAACTGTCCTCTCCTGGCCGCCTCGATTATTTTTCTAATGATTTGGTCCGTCAGACCTTCTAAATCCCTGAACTCTGACTCGAGCGACGCGTCCTTGCTCCCATCTTTTCTCTCAGAGCTGTAAAGATGCCGCTTCACAAACAAGTTCGACGGTCGAGTAAACTGGACGCCTTTTTGAGGGTTGGCTTTGTCGAAGAAAAAAAGTGCGCCGTCCTCGTCAGCGAACCGACGCGACAGCATCTGCGGATTATAGTGATTGCGTCTTGTGAGAGTCGTAGATTGCTTTCTCCTGGATGCGGTCGCGGCACTTCACTCGTGGGCCCGATGAAGCACCACGGGGACTCCGGCTTCGCCGTCGGGCATCTGCTTCGCGATCATGATGTCGTATTGTGAAGCCAGTCAACATTTCCCTCTCCTCGACAACGCGGGGATATTGAAAGGAGTGTCCGACCGTTTCGATTCCACGTCGTCCTGTGCCTGTTCGGCTTCACGAACTGCATCAGCGGCAGCGTCCGAAGCCGAATGAATGTCGTCGAGATCGCTGGCACAGCTACCCCAATCTGAAGCGGTGGTCGTCGACCGACTACATAGCAGGAATACTGTCAGCAGAACAGCGAACAAGGGCGCTCGCTTACGGTTCGCACGCATATTTCTGACCCCTTTTTCACAGGTCATGGGCAATTGCGGGCATTCCTCCAAGGCGTCTTCGTGGAGAAACCGGGCGAGGAGTCGCCTGGAGCGGCAGAAAACGCAGCGGACGCGGAATCCGTGCCAGAATAACCACGACAGTGCACCGCATTGAGAGTCTTTTGACTCCCATCGTCGCAGAAACCGAAGTGCCACACACTGCTGCAGCCGACAACTAAGCCGTACATCATGAACGCAAAAACGGTGACACGCAGTCCATAGAGTGCTACCATTCAGCTCGGAAGCGGTGGTGGCTAGAGCGGAACAGCGCCAAGGCCGCTACCAGGGGTTTGTTCAAGCTCGAGGGGTTTTGGGAACTTGGGCAACATGATTTTGAACGCGAACACTCTGAAATACTTGCTCGGGAGCATCGAGGCTGACCGCTTAGTTCTGTTTTGTGGTGCCGGTCTATCAATTCCCGACCCGAGCAATCTGATGTCAGCAGTTAAGGTCTCGCGGCACTGCTACGACAAGTACAAGAGCATAGAGGAACTTCCGGCGAATTTGCGGGACGATGTCGATTTGTTGGCCGGGCACTTTTTCGGGACCGGGCAATTCGAGAGCGTTTTTGTTGGTAGTCTCGTTCCGTGGAATGAACTAGTCGGAGAACCAAATACAGGTCATGCGGCAGTGGCCGATTTTCTCATCTGTCGCGCAGCAGCAGCCGCTTTGTCAGCAAATTTTGATCCTCTGATTGAGAATTGGGCGTGCTCGCGAAAGGTCGCGATGCGGGGCGCGCTTACGGCTCAGGACGCTATATACTTTGCTGAAAGTGCGCCTTTGCTGAAATTCCATGGATGCCTCACGCGATTTCGCGAACAGACACTCTGGACGCAAGGTCAACTGTCACTGGACCCTGTCAAGCAGCGGGTTAAGTCATGTTCGGACTGGATGAAGCTGAACCTGCCGGGAAAAGATTTGTTGCTCGTCGGATTCTGGACGGATTGGGGTTATCTCAATGATGTCCTTGCGGACGCTATGGCGACCACGCCGTTTGGTTCCGTCACAGTTATCGATCCGCTAAGCTCCACCGACTTACAAGCCAAAGCGCCAATGCTCTGGACTAGGCTGACGGGCGCCGGCATCAAATTCAAGCATATACAAGCTGATGGTGGGAAAGCTCTCGAGGAGCTGCGTACCGCCTTCTCGAAGACATGGGTAAAAAGATTCTACGAGTTGGGAAAGCCATTGTTCCAGGGCAGCGGCGGTAGCTACTCTGCGTCATCTGTCCAGCCCCATATAGAAATGGGGGGTGACGCTCTTTACAACCTCCGCCGCGATGTAGAGGGCCATCCCTATTACCGAGCGGCCCAAAAAAAGGAGCCCCCGCCCGAGGCGGCACAAGCTGCCTTCTTCCATCTCTTGCTGATCCATGCCAGTGCCACAAGAGACGGCTCGTGGTACGTTTACGGAGGCAAGACTATTCGAATCGTGCATGGCGCGGGGCAAGACTTGGCGACAGTGCGAGAACGCTACAAAGAATCCCCTGTTGTTTCTCAAGCGGACATCACTGTATGCGCCGGGGCGATAGATTTGGCGGTTCCTGCGAAGATTGTTGCCGCGGGGCGCGGCCATAGTATTGTGCGAACACCATCTGGCGGCGGGTCGGCGTGGCTTACGCTTGATCAGGCACGTAGTGAGCTGGGGTTATGACCGACATCAAAGAAATGGTGCAGAGCATACTGCAGGAGGCTGGCTACCAAACCTGGCTAGTTTCAAGCGTCTCTGCTGTTTGTTTTGAGGATCAAGTGGTTATGGGGTTCGCCTGTGTATTCGACGACGTTGCAACCCTTCTCGCGCGTTGGCGAAATGTAGAGACAGCACTCTTGACTCAGTATGCTCCACATCTTCGAGAGGCTGGGGACAAAGCGTGGAATTTTTACTCCATTTTCCTTTGCTCCTCAGCCCCTAGCGACAGTGAGCGCAGAGAGGTTCAATGGATTGCAGAGAACCTCGAGCGCACCCGCAAGATCGCGGCTTGTGATTTGCCGGGCCGCGAAGATTTGGTAACAGCCTTGCTGCCAATACTTCCGCTTCAACAGCAGCCTATGCTGAGAATGGAGGATCTAACTGAGCGCCTCCGGAAGCGCATAGCGACAATCGCTCCTGCCGCGACAGAGGCTGCACTGGACGATCGATTTAAGCCAGCGGAAGTTGTGCCTTTACTTACGGCATCCAAATGAAACTCCAGTACGTCGAAATTGCTGGATTCAGAGGCTTCCGAGATAAGGTCCGATTTGACTTGCCATCTGGCTTCGCCGTGCTGACTGGTCGTAATGGTGCCGGCAAGAGCACCGTCCTCGACGCCATCGACTTCGCTCTGACAGGCACAATCAATAAGTTTAGGGTGCGAGATGCACGCGACGGCGGTCTCGACGAGCATATTTGGTGGGTAGGCGCTGGCAAGGCAGTGAAGCACTACGTGTCTGTGGGCTTCATCGATGACAATGCGGAACCATTCGAAGTGACTCGTACTCGCGAGCAAGGTGGCAGCCCTGCGCCCGAGGAAATCGTGGCGCGACTCTCTAAACCCTTTGCAAATGTCTCCCTGGTAGACTTATTGCAAACTACGCTCATTCGGGACGAGTTAATTTCGGCGTTAAGTCTCGATCTGCCGGAGCAGGCTCGCTTCACTGCGGTGAGGACTGCGATTGCCGGTATAACCGGACCGGACTACTCAGCACGGACGACCGCCATTTTCAACGCGGCCAAGATGGCGAAGGAGCGACAGGACCAGCGGGTCGCGAATGTTAGAGGCGAATTGGGAAGAGCGCTGGAAGCACTTACTGAGACACGAAGCATAGTTGAACGCTCCTCGTCAAATGTCTCTGACGCTCTTAAGGTCTTAGACTCGATAGGCGTTTCTTTCCCGCCGGCCCTTAAGGAACGCACCGAGGCCGTCAGAAATTTCATCGCAACGAGAAAGACAGCGTTGCAAGAAATCGAAACAGCCCTCCAGCGGGCCAAGGCTCTTTTGCCGGAGCTGCAGCATTTTCGTTCCCCCGATGCTGCGACCGACGTTGAGGCCGCCCAAGCAGCATTAGCGAAAGCCTCCAGCGAAAAACAGTTAAGCGATCAGCTGCTACTCCAAGCGGCTCAACTAGATGCCACGGAACGCCAAAATGACCAATATGCGGCACACTTGGCGGCACTTCTGGAACATGGATCGGCGCTCGGTCTCCAAGATGGATGCTGCCCACTCTGCAAGGCTCCGCGTACAGCAGACGAATTTTCCGCTGCTTTGTCGGCCATTGGGCAACTCCTGACTGTTCGCGGGCAAAAGCTGAGTGCCACGACGGCCACTCTAGCGCGGACTCGCTCCGCCGCAGCTGCTGCTGACGGCGCCCTGATCGGCGCCCAAAACCGTGTTGCCGAAGTAAATAGCCGTCGTTCTGCAATGGAACGAGAGATCGCATTCGTACGGGAGACCTATGAACGGCATGGCTTCAGTGGTCCCCCTGGTGATCCCGCAAGCGCTCAGAGTTTAATCTTAGGGGACCAAGAAAAACTCGCCCAACTGGAACATGCTCTTTTTATTCTGGAGGCCTCCAGTGCCGTAGACCGTGTGAGAACGCAGGAAGCACGAATCGCGACGTTGCGCGAACAGCTGGAGCGGGAAGTTGCGAAACTTACCGAGACCGAAAAAGCGCTCGAAGCTGCCCGGCAAATCGAAACAGCTGCTAAGACCGTAGCTAACGAGATCCTGACCGAGCAATTCGATACGGTCATGCCGCTGCTGAAAGAATTGTATCGGCGCTTAAGGCCTCATGCAGAATGGACAGAAATTGGAGTTGACTTCGGCGGACGAGTGCGGGCGTCTCTCAATTTCGTAGTAGGCGATGGACACAACCCGCAATTCTTATTTAGTAGTGGGCAACGACGAGCTGCCGGTCTAGCGTTCCTTCTCTCTATCCACCTATCTAGGCCGTGGTGTCACTGGCGGTCATTGCTACTCGACGATCCGGTTCAACACGTCGACGATTATCGGGCGCTGAATCTCGTTGAGATTTTAGCTGCTATTCGAAAGGCAAACCGCCAGGTGATCGTTGCTGTTGAAGATCCTGCGTTAGCGGACCTCGTTTGTCGACGACTCCGCAGCTCAAGCGGCGATATAGGCCGTCGATTTGACTTACAATTGTCGAAGGGCGGCACCGCCGAGATCGTGACTCAACAAGACGTCTATCCAATGCCCCACGAGGTCCTACGGGCAGCCAAGATTTCCTAGGTAAAGCCATTTTCCTGCGTCCTAACTAGGTCCCGTCGATTATCGAATCAAACACCGGCCGGCCAATCTCTAGCAGGCTGTTGATGAAAGGGCAGAATCACGAGCTGGGCTTGGTCTGATGACGGTGGGAAGTGAGGATTGAGGTCGCGAGCCGGGTAGTTACCGGGTTGGCCATGGCAGGTGCGGCTCGCTGGCAACTCGATTCATCCGCTGGGACAGAGCTTTGCGATTCGCAGCAGGTTGTAGGCGGCGCCGACCAGGTAGGCGGCGAAGCTGGTCCGCGCCACGCCCCGATAGCGGGTGCGGCGGAAGTTGCCGACCGTCTTGATCCAGCCGAAGATCTCCTCGACCCGCTTGCGCACTCGTTGGCTGAGCGCGTAGCCCGGCCAACTGGTGGTGCGATGGTCGAGCGCCGAGCCACCCGGCCGCCGCTCATTGCGCGCCAGGTGTGGAGTGACATTGAGCGCGCGGCAGCTCGCCACGAACGCCGCAGTGTCGTAGCCCTTGTCGCCCGCCACCGTGATCCGGCGCGCGCCGCGAACCGCTTGCAGCATCGCCAGCCCCTGCTCGCATTCGGCCCGGCCGCTGGCCTGACCCACGCGCAGATCGATCATGATGCCGTTGCGATTCTCCATCAGCACGCTCTCGGTGTAACAGAGTTTGGCCTCTTTGCCGGCGCCCTTCTTCCTGACGCTCCGGGTCAGTTCGGCTGTCCGGCGCGCGCATCGCGCGCGTTCGTATTTTCGGCCTCAACGTCCCCGTCGTCTAGCTCGGCCTAGGACACATGCCTTTCACGTCGGTAACACGGGTTCAAATCCCGTCGGGGACGCCAATAGATTCAAGGTTTGACGGTTTTCTCTTCCCGAGATGAGCTTCGAGAGCCCTCGGTCGAGCTTCGCGTAGCTACGACGAAGCTATTGTATGATCGTTTACCCATTTCGAACTTTAGAAATGGACGGATTCAAATTCTGTCTAGCCCGCGCGCGGTTCATTCTATATTCGGATGACGTTTTCACCAATGTAGCCGCCGCTCAAAGCAGGCAGACGAAAAACTCTACGCGCGCGAGAATGTCATTCACGAGGCTGGACTTTTTCAAGGCCGACTAGGCTTCAAGAAGGCGATCATACTGCGCGAAGAGGGTTGCCAGGAATTCTCAAACATCGCAGGTTTGGTGCAAATTCCATTTCCGCAAGGAAATATCATGACGGTCAGCGAAAAGGTGCGTGGAGTGTTAACGCGGGAAGGTTTTATTCGCAAACCCGAGTAGGGTGACAAACAACATGCCGGCGCGAAGATACTTGACTGATGATCGCTTCAAAATAGAGTTGCAGGATGACCCCCTCGCATGCGATGCACAGAACGGGATCGTCATCGCTCGCCTCAGCAAGCTCTTGCGCCGTAGGCTTATGTTCCAAATCGTCATCACCGAACAGATATACGCCTGCCTCCTCTCCTCAAGCTGCGCGAGAACTTCGTCGGTCAGATGCAGGTCCGCCTCCTCGGCCAAAAACGACCGGCGGCCGGCTAGTTCGAGCCAGAGAGCGCGCAGCCGCTTTCCGAGCACGCCGACGTCGTTTTCTCAGCGCGTGCCGATAGCAATCAGCATTTCGCGACAGAGGCGTTTCACCAGCCGATCACGGACGGTGTGAAGCAGCTGGACGTGGCCGTCGCGGTCTATCGCGACATCGTGATGCTCGCGAGAGTACATGCTGCGCATCGCGAAGCGGCCGCGCGGATCGCCGAACACGCGCGCGATCGCGAACTCGCGATTGCATCGCGCAGGCGCGAATCACCACCCCGCGTCGAAATTCTCCGGCAGCGCCGGTCGCGTCTTAAAATTTGACGCGAGCGCAAAGCGCACCGTTGGTGCGGATCCGCGGTCTGCAGGATCGGAGCGCTTCGTACCGCCCTCGGACTGGTGCCGCGCCTACACAATCTGCTATCAGGATTCACAAATGAAATCCTGGATCATCCGTTGGTACCTTAAAGCTACGTCTTTCATAGTGGTAGTCCAACTTTTTACCGCGGTATCAGCATTCGGCTTCCACCTGGATCCGTCTCTCGATACAGAGCCGCCCTTCGTGATTTGCAAAAATCAGCGGTACGCGCTCTGCGCCGCGGCGAGTTGCTTCGTTTATGACGGAGTCGCCTATTGCAAGTGCGATATCCTGAAAGGCGACAGCATCAGTCTCCAGCTCAGCTACTCGAGCACCGCCGGCGAGCAAAATGTCTGTGATGTGAACCGGCAGGGCAAGAAGAATGGCTATATGGTGAGCACTTTCAGCCTTCCGGATGATGTGAAGAAAGGTGGTCCCGCGGCCGTCTATACCTGTCCCGGATCGGATGACGCGGGAAGCGGGGTGATCGCGCCGGTAGCCTTTGGCCAATGCGACGGTGGGATTTGCTTCAAGAGCAGCAAGGGTCAGAAATTCCCGGGCTTCGCTGGCCGGCTCCAGGAT